>DASRXO010000455.1:0-2517 GCA_035654095.1 Telluria sp. | reverse complement strand
GCCGACCGTGGTGGTGCTCGAGCTACCGGTGCCGGCGATGGTGCCGCCGGTGGCGAGGATGGTCACGTTGGCCAGCTTCGGCGCCGCGGTCTGGGCCTGGCTGGCGGCGGTGAACCACAGCATGGCGAAGAGCGCGATCGTCGAGCGGGCGGTTTTATGGTGCAGCATAGGGACTCCTTGTGTAGTGATTCGGTTACGGCTTTTTGTAGACCACGCCTTCTTTCATCACGAACTTGACCTGCTGGAGCAGCGTGACGTCGCGCAGCGGGTCGCCGCTGACGGCGACGATATCGGCCGCGAAGCCCGGCTCCACGGAACCGAGGCGGGCCGACTGGTCCAGCAGCGAGGCGGCGTTCAGCGTGGCCGCGCGAATGGCTTCCAGCGGCGGCATGCCGGCTTCCACCATGTAGGCAAATTCTTTCGCGTTCTGGCCGTGCGGGAAAACGCCGGCGTCGGTGCCGAACGCGATCTTCACGCCGGCCTTGTAGGCGCGGCCCAGCGTGGCCTGGATCAGCGGCCCGATGGCCGCGGCTTTCGGACGCACCAGCGGCGAGTAGTAATCCGGGTCCTTGGCCTTGTCGGCCACGTAGCGGCCAGCCGACACGGTCGGCACGTACCAGCTTCCGGTTTTCTTGAACAGCGCGATCGCCTCGTCGTCCATGTAGGTGCCGTGTTCGATCGAGTCGACGCCGGCGCGCAGCGCGCGCTTGATGCCCTCGGCACCGTGCGCGTGGGCGGCGACACGGAAGCCGTAGTCCTTGGCGGTGGCGACGATGGCGCGCAGTTCTTCCTCGGTGTACTGCGCATTCTGGCCGCTGCGGGCCTGGCTCAACACGCCGCCGGTGGCGGTGACCTTGATCAGGTCCGCGCCTTCCTTGTAGCGCGCGCGCACCGCCTGGCGCGCCTGCTCCGGGCCGTCGATCACACCCTCGGCCGGGCCGGGCGTGCCGATCGCGTGGCTCAAGGCGCGCGACAGGTTGTTGGTCGGGTCGGCGTGGCCGCCGGTGGTGGCGATCGCGATGCCCGAGGTGAACATGCGCGGCCCGGGAATCGTGCCGGCCGCAATGGCGCGCTTGAGTTTGACGTTCAGCGCCTCCTCGGCGCCGAGGTCGCGCACGGTGGTGAAGCCGGCTTGCAGGGTGCGGTTCGCGTACACCACCGAGCGGAAGGCGAGGTCCGCGCTGTCGAGGCTGAGCGTGTCGCGCAGCTCGTCGGCTTCCTTCTGCGTTTCGCCGGTCAGGTGGACGTGCATGTCGATCAAGCCGGGCAGGCAGGAGTAGGCGGACAGGTCGATGTGGCCCTCGCCCGGCGCCATCGGCGACACCGACTTGACCGTCCCGGCGTCGATCACCACGCTGACGCGCTCGCGCCACACGCCGGCCTTGACGTCGAGCAGGCGCCCGCAATCGACAGTCTGGGGCGCGGCCTGGGCGCCGTGGACGACAAGCAGAAAACCAAGCGTGGACAGCTTTTTCATGCGGCGCTCCGTGATCGGTGGAAGATGGAAAAAAGGCTTCCCATTCCTGGAAAGCCTTTGTCGACGGTGTGTACGGCCTTACTTGAGCGGCGCCGTGGCCATGTCCTGCTGCGTCACCGGCGCGGCCAGTTCGCCCTCCCAGCGCGCCACCACCGCGGTGGCGATGCCGTTGCCGATGACGTTGGTGGCCGAACGCGCCATGTCGAGGAAATGGTCGATGCCGATCAGCAGCAGCAGGCCGGCTTCCGGGATATTGAATTGGGAGAGCGTCGCGGCGATCACCACCAGCGAGGCGCGCGGCACGCCGGCCACGCCTTTCGAGGTCAGCATCAGCACCAGCATCATGGTCATCTGGGTCTGGAGCGGCATTTCGATGCCGTAGGCCTGGGCGATGAACACGGTGGCGAAGGTACAGTACATCATCGTGCCGTCGAGGTTGAACGAGTAGCCGATCGGCAGCACGAAGGCGGCGAGGCGGTTGCGCACACCGAAGCGCTCCAGGCCTTCCAGCGTTTTCGGGAAGGCCGCTTCCGACGATGCGGTGGAAAACGCCAGCAGGGTCGGTTCGCGCAGTTCGGCCAGCAGCTTGAACACGCGCGGGCCGAGGAACACGAAGCCGAGGATGGTCAGCAGCACCCACAGCAGCACGATCCCGACGTAGAACTCGCCCATGAACACGCCGTAGGTCGACAGCACGCCGACGCCGCTCCGGGAGATGATGCCGGCGACGGCGGCGAACACCGCGACCGGCGCGATGTTCATCACATAGCCGGTCAGCTTCAGCATGACGTGGGCGACGCCGTCGATGGCGACGATCAGCGGCGCGGCGCGCTCGCCGACCGCGGAGGCGGCGGTGCCGAAGAAGATCGAGAAGATCACGATCTGCAGGATTTCGTTCTTGGCCATGCCGTCGGCGATCGAGACAGGCACCAGGTGGGTGACGAACTCCTTGAGCGTGAGGCCGGAGGCGGTGATGCCCGAGGCGGTGCCGGCGGGCGGCACCAGTGAACTCAGGGCCAGCGCGTCGCCTGGCCGGAACA
>DASRXO010000454.1:0-3384 GCA_035654095.1 Telluria sp. | reverse complement strand
GCTGATAGTGAAACGTCAGAAATTCCACTATAGGGCACTTTGATGCCGTTGCCTCGCGAGGATCCACCTCATCCGAAAAATTCCACATCGTTGCCTCCGTCTCACCAATTTAAGGTGGGAGGCGTCCATTACATTCCCGCTGAGGGGGGCGCCGAGCCCGAGGACGACGTGGGTGCTGGTGGCTACTTGCAGCCCTCAAGGAGCTTGTTCGCCTTGAGCGTGCGGGCCGCGCGCTCCTCGTCCGAGATGTAGCCGGCTTCGCCATCTGGACTGGTGGTGCTGATGCGCACACCCGACTCGAGCTGCGCCTTGTTCTGGCGCGCGGCGTCGCAGTTCTCGGCCGTGTCTTTCTTGAGCTGGGCGTCGGCCGCCGCCTTCTGGTCCTTCTCGGCCTGCTCCTTGGCGCGCTTGCGGAACTCGGCGTTGCGCTCGGCCAGCGTCGGCGGTCCCTTGACGGCGGGCGCGGGCTTGGCGGCCTCCGGCGCGGGCGGCGGCGCGCTGCCGTCGTCGATGATGGGTAGCTGCGGCCGCGGCTTGCCGGGCGCCTTCAGGATCTTCGAGTCCGGCACCGAGGGGGGAGGCGGGCGGTCGGACAACTGCTTCATGCCTTTGTCGTCGATCCACATGTATTGCGCCTGGGCCAGGCCCGCCGCCAGCAAGAGGGCGCCGCCGGCCAGCAGCCGCAACCCCCGCATCCCGATAAAGTTGTTCATGCGAATGTTTTCCTTGAGTAAGCTTTGCCCGATTTCACCGCGATTCGGCCTGGCTGTCAATCGAAGTCGGCGGATTGGGGGGCAAATTTGGCCTGCGGACAGACGACCTCCGGGAACTTCTGTATAATTCGCTTTTGCGCCAATAGGAAAATGCTATGCGTCTACTTCAAAAAGCACTCACGTTCGATGATGTGCTGCTCGTTCCGGCTTATTCGAACGTCCTTCCCGCCGACACCTCCCTCAAGACTCGCCTGACCCGCAATATTTCGCTGAATATTCCCTTGCTGTCGGCCGCGATGGATACCGTCACCGAGGCGCGGCTGGCGATCGCCATCGCCCAGGAAGGCGGCATCGGGATCATCCACAAGAACCTCGGTCCCAAGGAACAGGCCCGTGAAGTAGCGCGCGTCAAGCGTTTCGAGGCCGGCGTGCTGCGCGACCCGATCACCATTCCGCCGGACATGAAGATCCGCGACGTCATCAAGCTCACCGAGCAGTATGGCATCAGCGGCTTCCCCGTGGTCGAAGGCAAGGTCGTGGTCGGCATCATCACCAACCGCGACCTGCGCTTCGAGGAAGAGCTCGACGCCGAAGCGCGCGCCAAGATGACCCCGCGCGAGAAACTGGTCTACGTGAAGGAAGACGTCGACCCGATCGAAGCCAAGCGCCTGATGAACAAGCACCGCCTCGAGCGCGTGCTGGTCGTGAATGACGAATTCGAATTGCGCGGCCTGATCACCGTCAAGGACATCCAGAAGTCGCACGAGCACCCGTCCGCCTCGAAAGACGCGCAGGGCAAGCTGCTGGTCGGCGCCGCGGTCGGCGTCAGCGAGCGCGATGAAGAGCGCATCGAACTGCTGGTCGCGGCCGGCGTCGACGTGCTGGTGGTCGACACCGCCCACGGCCACTCGCAAGGCATCCTCGACCGCGTGAAGTGGATCAAGACCCGCTTCCCGCACGTCGACGTCATCGGCGGCAATATCGCCACCGCGGCCGCCGCACTGGCGCTGGTCGAGCATGGCGCCGATGCGGTCAAGGTCGGCATCGGCCCCGGCTCGATCTGCACCACCCGCATCGTGGCCGGCGTCGGCGTGCCGCAGATCACCGCGATCTCGAACGTGGCCGACGCGCTGCGCGGCACCGGCGTGCCCTGCATCGCCGACGGCGGCATCCGCTTCTCGGGCGACATCTCGAAGGCGCTGGCGGCGGGCGCCTCGACCGTCATGATGGGCTCGATGTTCGCCGGCACCGAAGAAGCGCCGGGCGAAGTGATCCTGTACCAGGGCCGCAGCTACAAGTCCTACCGCGGCATGGGCAGCCTGGGCGCGATGGCCGACGGCTCGGCCGACCGCTACTTCCAGGACGCGGCGGCCAAGGCCGACAAGTTCGTGCCGGAAGGGATCGAAGGCCGCGTGGCCTACAAGGGCAGCGTACTGGCCATCATCTACCAGCTGGTCGGCGGCGTGCGCCAGTCGATGGGCTACTGCGGCTGCGCCTCGATCGACGAGCTGCGCGAGAAGGCCGAATTCGTGGAGATCACCTCGGCCGGCATGCGCGAGTCGCACGTCCACGACGTGCAGATCACGAAGGAAGCACCCAACTACCGCTCCGAATAAGAGCAGGCACACGCGGCGACTTGTTCGCCGCGTTGTCTATCCGGCTCCCGATTTCCTCATTACCCGCACACCTCATGCATTCTAAAATCCTGATCCTCGATTTCGGTTCCCAAGTCACCCAGCTGATCGCGCGCCGCGTGCGCGACGCCGGCGTGTTTTCCGAGGTCTATCCCTACGACGTCGGCGACGACTTCGTGCGCAACTACGGCGCGGCCGGCGTGATCCTGTCCGGCAGCCACAGCTCCACGCTGGAAGGCGACGCGCCGCGCGCGCCGCAAGCGGTGTTCGAACTGGGCGTGCCGGTACTGGGCATCTGCTACGGCATGCAGACCATGGCGGCCCAACTGGGCGGCAAGGTGGAGAACGGCCTGCTGCGCGAATTCGGTTACGCCGAAGTGCGCGCGCGCGGCCATACGGCGCTGCTGAACGGCATCAACGACTTCGTCACCGACGAGGGCCACGGCATGCTGAAGGTGTGGATGAGCCACGGCGACAAGGTGCTCGAGATGCCGCCCGGCTTCAAGCTGATGGGCAATACGCCGAGCTGCGCGATCGCCGCGATGGCCGACGAGGAGCGCCGTTTCTACGCGCTGCAATTCCATCCCGAAGTCACGCACACGGTGCAGGGCAAGGCCATGCTCGGCCGCTTCGTGCACGAGATCTGCGGCTGCAAATCGGACTGGAATATGCCCGACTATATTTCGGAAGCGGTCGAGAAGATCCGCGCCCAGGTCGGCACGGATGAAGTAATCCTCGGCCTGTCGGGCGGCGTCGATTCGAGCGTGGCCGCGGCCCTGATCCACCGCGCGATCGGCGACCAGCTGACCTGCGTGTTCGTCGACCACGGCCTGCTGCGCCTGGACGAAGGCAAGATGGTGATGGACATGTTCGCCAAGAACCTCGGCGTGAAGGTGCTGCGCATCGATGCCGAAGCCCAGTTCCTGGGCCACCTGGCCGGCGTGGCCGATCCGGAAGCCAAGCGCAAGATCATCGGCCGCGAGTTCGTCGAAGTGTTCCAGGTCGAAGCGGGCAAGCTGAGCAATGCCAAGTGGCTG
>DASRXO010000453.1:0-2399 GCA_035654095.1 Telluria sp. | reverse complement strand
CGCGCGCAGCACCTGCTCGGCGCGCGCGTCGTCGGTGTGCCGGCTCGAGTACACATAGCCGATGCCGCGCCGCTGCTGCAGGCCGATGTCCCAGGTCCATCCCGCCTCCTGCGCGGTGGAGATGGTGTACGACGGGATCGGCGTATCGGGCGCGGGATACGGCAGCTGCAGCGCCAGCGCGCGATCGGCGAACAGCACATCATCGACGCGCTTGAAGGGCGAGCCCAAAGCCTCGCCGATCAAGCTGGCGCGAAAGCCGGTGCAGTCGATGAACAGGTCGGCCGTCAGCGCACCGTGCTCACGCGCGTGCACCGCGGCGATCGCGCCCTCCCCATCGAGCGCCACCCGCTCCACCGTGTCGACCATGTGCACCACGCCGAGCGAGCGCGCATGCTCGGCCAGCAGCGTGGCGAAACGGCCGGCGTCGAAGTGGTAGGCGTAGTTCATCGGCCCCATGAAATCGTTATCATGAAAGCGCTTCGGCCCGCGCGCGGCGTCGGCAACGCGCTTCTGCATGGTGGCGGCCCGCGCGAACGACACGCCCTCCCCGGCCGCGCCGGCCAGCCAGTGCGGCAGCAGTTCCGGGCCGCCCTGGCGCTGGCTCGGCTGGCTGAACGGATGGAAGTAATGGTCGTGTCCGGGCGCGCCGGCCGGCCGCACCCAATGGTCGAAGCGGATGCCCTGCTTGAAGGTCGCATGGCACTCGCGGATGAAGCGCGCCTCGCCGATGCCGAGCGCAGCGAGGGTGCCGCGGATCGAGGGAAAAGTGCCCTCGCCGACGCCGATGATGCCGATCTCGCGCGACTCCACCAGCGCGATGCGCACGCCCGCGCCCAGCGTCTTGGCGAGGAAGGCGGCGGTCAGCCAGCCCGCCGTGCCCCCGCCCACGATCAGTACCTGTTTGACTGCCCGCATGTTGGTCTCCATCGATTTATTTTTGGACGCCAAACGAATTTGGTTGACTTTTATTTATGCGTGAATGTACCATGAAATCGATTTCAGATGAAATGAAATCGGTTTCAAGCATCACCACAAACATAAAACAACTGGAGACAGCATGAACCTCACCGTACCGAAGAGCCGGCGCGTCCGCTCGCCGATCCAACTCGCCGTGTTGACGCTGCTGGCCGGGATCGGCGCGGCGCAGGCGCAAACCCCGGCGCCGGCGCCCGTCGCTGCCGCCGATTCGACCACCATCCCGGAAGTCATCGTCACCGGCACCAAGCGTTCGACCTCGCTGCAGCGCACCCCGGTCGCGATCACCGCCATCAACGCCGCCGCCCTCGAGGACGCGCACGTGCAGACCATCCAGGACGTGGTCAACCTGGTGCCCGGCTTCCAGGCCACCGGCCAGGGCGACCACGGCGTCATCACCATGACCCTGCGCGGCATCGGCAACGACAGCGCCAAGACCGAGTATGCCGATCCGGAAGTGGCCACCTTCGTCGACGGCATCTACTCGCCGCGGCCGGAAGGCGCCAGCGCCCTGCTGTTCGACCTCGAAGCGATCGAGGTGCTGCGCGGGCCGCAGGGCACGCTGTGGGGCCGCAACTCCTCGGTCGGCGCGGTGAATATGCAGACCGCCAAGCCGGTGCTGGGCGACCGCTCCGGCAGCTTTGAAGCGGGCGCCGGCGACTACAAGCGCTTCGGCGGGCGCGGCGCCTTCAATGTGCCGCTCGGCGACACCGCGGCGCTGCGCATCGCCTTCGTCCACGAGCAGCACGACGGCTATGTCGATTACCAGCAGTTGCCGGTGATCCCGCTGGCCAGCCAGCGCGCCGCTTTCCTCGCGGGCGGCGGCAAGGCGGCCGACTTCCAGCCGATCAATCCGAACCTGTTCGTCACCGGCGGACCGAAATACAATGCGCAGGACCAGAGTGCAGTGCGCCTGTCGCTGCTGTGGAAGCCATCGGCCGAATGGAAGTGGAACCTCGCCTACGAGAAGTTCGCCGACCGCGGCACACCGTACATGAACCTGATGCAGTCGCCGCGCGCCGGCCAGCCGCTATGGTCCGCGCTGATCGACACCGCGCCCTTCCTGCATCGCGATGCCGATTCCTTCCGCAGCCGCCTCGAATACAGGATCAACGATTCCATGCTGGCGACCTACATCGCCGGCTATTCGAAGTTCGACGGCTCCTCCAATTTCGACCAGGACGGCGGGGTCGGCGTGCCGACCAGCTTCGCCACCGGCGCCGGCTACCAGGCCGACAACACGATCGCCTCGCACTACACCAACTACAGCCACGAGTTCGAACTGCAATCGACCGGCACGCGCGAGGTGGACTGGCAGCTCGGCGTGTATTACGCGGCCGAGAAGAACAGCATCCGCTTCGACATCCCGATCTTCAACGGCACCCAGCAGGGCACGGTCAACTGGCAGGGATCCTTCATCCAGC
>DASRXO010000452.1:0-4175 GCA_035654095.1 Telluria sp. | reverse complement strand
TGCCGCGGTAGCTGCTGTCCGCTTCCAGGCTCCAGAAATGCACGTCGGTGACGGTGGTCGCGCTGCACAGCGTGAAGTCTTCGGCCTGACGCGCGAACCCCAGGTTGTTGCCGCTGAGGTGGTTGGGCGCGCCGTTGTCATACACCACCGGACTGCCGCAGGCGGCGGCCGAGGTGCTGCCGAGGAGCGTGGCCGCGCAAGTGAGAAGGCAACAGAATTGCTGTTTCAGGTTTTTCATACGGGTTCTCCAAAGTCATGGTCCAGGCCGAAACGGCCGCCCCGCCTTACCGCGCGCGACAAGCAAGGCAAACGCAGGAACCATGCCCAGCGCTTTGCCGGGCGGGCAGGGACCAGTTGTGAAATTCATCGACATGTAGGCGCGAACTGACAACGCGACGCGCTCTTGGGGTAGCAAAAGTGTGCGGCACCGTACAGTTGGGCGGGGGCTGCTCGCCTATGATGAAGCCGTGTGAGTGAAGCGCTGCCGGCGAGTTCGGGCAGTAGCGGATATCTCAGCAGGTGAGCCGGTCGCCTCAAGGACCGGCACCAGAATTGCGTACGGAAGCGGAGGCCTTATGCCAACCTTTACCCAGCCACCCAAGCAAGTGGTGCGCGCGTATCTCGAACGCCGCGCGCGCGATCCGAAACCACCGCCGTCGCCGGAAGAAATTCGGCGCCAGCTGGGATGGGGATTGACGCTTCCGGAAATGAAATTGGCCAACAGCCGGTCTTGACTGACATCGTCAAAAAGACCGACAGGAGATTCACGTATGACCAAACGCATCGGCAACAAGGATGAAGCCCAGCAGCGCAGCAAGGCAGAAAAGAAAGCCACCAAGAAAACCAATCTCGCACGCGAAGCGATCAAACAAGCGATCGCCAAGACCAAGTACCGCAACCAGGTGAAGAGCCAGGTCGTGCGCGACCCTTTCCTGCCGCCCGCATAACGCCCGCCCCGTCGTTTCCGAACAGAGGAAACGACGGCGTCCTCATTTGCGCGTCCGTTTCGCGCGCGCCTGCAGCAAGCTTGCGCGGGCCGCGGCCAGCACTTGCGCGCTCAGTCGCTCGAGCTTGGGCGACTGCACTTGCCAGCGGTGCCAGTACAAGGCCACATCGCTGGTCTTGCCGGGCGCGAGATCGACCAGGACGCCGCGCTCGACCAGCTTGCCGTACTGCTGCTCGGGCAGCATCCCATAACCGGAGTCCCAGGCGGATCGCTTGCATGAAGGCGTCGCTGGCGGGCAGGTAGTGGCAGGGATAACTGCCAGCCGGCAGCCCCAGCTCGCGCTGCAGGAAGGCCGATTGCAGCGTGTCCTTGCGGTCGAACACCATCAACGGCGCCACGCGCGCCGCCTCGCGTTCAAATCCCTTCGGAAACCAGCGCCGCACGAAGGCGGGCGTCGCCAGCATCCGGTAGCGCATCACGCCCAAGGGCTCGGCCACGCAGCCGCGCATCGGCGCCGCCGTGCTCGACACGCCGGCCAGCGCCAGGCCCTGCGACAGCAAGCTGTAGGTATGGTCCTGGTCGTCGAGCGCGATGTCGAGCAGGATGTGCTCCTTGATCAGGAAGGCGGCCAGGCCCGGCAGCAGCCAAGTCGCCAGCGTGTCGTTGTTGACCGCGAGCGCGATGCTGACCGGGCCGGCCTGCTCGCCATGCTCGGCCAGGAATTCATCTTCCAGCAGGCGGCTGCGGCGCAAATATTGCACCAGCTTCTGGCCGGCCGGCGTGGCGCGGCAGGGCTTGGCGCGCACGATCAGCGGCATGCCCAGTTCGGATTCGATCGCGCTGACCCGCTGCGAGACCGCGGACGGCGTCAGATGCAGGCGCAACGCGGCCTGTTCGAAGCTCCCGGTGTCGATGACGGCGAGCAGGGCTGCGCCTTTTCTGGTGTCGAGCATGGTGTGGGCCGGATTAGAAAAATTTAATTATATTGAATAAATTTAAATTGGCTGTTGTTTAGTTGGACCGCCCGGCACAATGCTTCCCATCCCCTTGATGGAGGCAGCATGCTTTTCCCTTCCACTTTTCTGAGCGGCCTCGGCCTTGGCTGCGGCCTGATCATGGCGATCGGCGCGCAGAACGCGCATGTGCTGCGCACCGGCCTGCGCCGCAGCCATGTCGCGCTGACCGTGTTCACTTGCATCGCGATCGACGCGGCCCTGATCTGCGCCGGCGTGGCCGGCATGGGCGCCATGGTGCAGGCATCGCCCGTGCTGCTCGCGCTGGCGCGCTGGGGCGGCGCGGCCTTCCTGTTGTGGTACGGCTTGCGCAGCTGGGGCGCGGTGTTCGCCAAGTCGGCGCTGATCACCGACGTCGCGCTCGCTACGGTGGGCGCGCGCCAGGCGCTGGTCAGCGTGCTGGCGCTGTCGCTGCTTAATCCCCACGTCTATCTCGATACCGTGGTGCTGCTGGGGGCGGTGGGCGGCGGCTTTCCGGCGCCCGAGCGGCCCAGTTTCGCGCTTGGGGCGATGGCCGCCTCGACCTTGTGGTTTTGCACGCTGGGCTTCGGCGCGACCCGCCTGTCGCACTGGTTTGCCCGCCCGGCCGCCTGGAAATGCATCGACGCGCTGACCGGCGCCACCATGTTGGCGCTCTCGGCCTCGGTCGCCTTTGCGCATTGAGGTGTAGTGAAACTACGTATTGATATGAGCGTTCCGGTTGACATTGGATATCCGTAGGCGCAGTATCAGACTGCTAAATGTTGAGATTGCCCGCCAGAGGCGAGTGGATTTGGTAGTGAAAATACATGTTGTGACCTTCGGAAGACATAACAACAGGAGACTCAGCAATGCTCATTCGTCGCATCTTTTCCACGGCGCTGTTAGGCTGCGCCTTGCTTGCCGCACCCGCCTGCCAGGCGGCCATCAACCCCGGTGCACTCGGCGCGCGCTACGACGCCGGCCAGGCCAACGTGACCTTCAAGGTGTACTCCGGGCGCGCCACCCGCATCGAACTGTTCGTCTACAGCGCAGCCAGCGGCGCGGCCGAAAAAGCCCGCCTGCCGCTGACGCTGGGCAGCGGCGGGGTCTGGAGCCTGACCGTGCCGGTCGCCACCCTCAACAGCTACGGCGTGACCGGCACCATTTACTACGGCTACCGCGCGTGGGGACCGAACTGGCCCTACAACGCCGGCTGGACCAAGGGCAGCGCGCTCGGCTTCATCACCGATGTCGACGCCAACGGCAACCGCTTCAATCCCAACAAGCTGCTGACCGATCCGTATGCGCTGGAGTTGAGCCACGACCCGACCACCGTCACCATGAGCAACAGTACCGTGTACGGCAGCGGCGCGCTGTACCGCAACCAGGACACCGGCTCGGTCGCCCCCAAGAGCATCGTGCTGGCGGCCGATACCCAATCGATCGGCGTCAAGCCGACCCGCGCCTTCAAGGACGACATCGTGTACGAGGTCCACGTGCGCGGCTTGAGCATGAACGACGCCAGCGTCACCGCGGCTTACCGCGGCACCTACAAGGGCGCGGGCCTGAAGGCAGGCTACCTCGCTGGCCTCGGCGTGACCGCGATCGAATTCCTGCCGGTGCAGGAGACCCAGAACGACACCAACGATGCCGATCCGAATTCCGATGCCGGCGACAACTACTGGGGCTACATGACGCTCGGCTACTTCGCGCCGGACCGCCGCTACGCCTACGACAAGACCCCGGGCGGCCCGACCAAGGAGTTCAAGGCGATGGTCAAGGCCTTCCACGATGCCGGCATCAAGGTGCTGATCGACGTGGTCTACAACCACACGGGCGAGGGCGGCGCCTGGTCGTCGACCGACAAGACCACCTACAACATCTACGGCATGCGCGGCCTCGACAACCCGACCTACTACAGCCTGAGCGCCGACATGCAGAACTCGTGGGACAACACTGGCGTGGGCGGCAACTACAACACGCACAACCCGATCGCCCAGAACCTGATCGTCGATTCGCTGGCGTACTGGCGCGACACGCTGGGGGTGGACGGCTACCGCTTCGACCTGGCCTCGGTGCTGGGCAACACCTGCCAGCACGGCTGCTACAACTTCGACAAAACGGATAGCGCCAACGCGCTGAACCGCATCGTGGCCGAACTGCCGCCGCGCCCCGCGGCCGGCGGCAGCGGCGTCGACCTGATCGCCGAACCGTGGGCGATCGGCGGCAACAGCTACCAGGTGGGCGGCTTCCCG
>DASRXO010000451.1:0-3286 GCA_035654095.1 Telluria sp. | reverse complement strand
CTGGGGCGAGACGTCGCCGCGCACCGACAGATTGGCCAGCCGCTCGGCGATCTGGGGCAGGAAGTACAGCTTGCCCTGATGCGCGTGGCGCACCGCGGTCGCCAGGTCGGCCGGATCGCAATCCTTGGTGACGAAGGCGCGCGCGCCGAGGCGGTAGGTCTCCTTGATCAGGCTGTCCTGGTCGAACTGGCTGAGGAAGACGATTTTTGCCGCCGGAAATTTCTTGAGGATGCCCTGCGCCGCGTCCAGCCCGGTCAGCTCGGTGCCGAAGCGGATGTCGAGCACCAGCACGTCGGGCTTGAGCTGGGCGTACATGGCCGCCACTTCCTCCGGCGTCCTGGCCTGGCCCACCACGTCCATGCCCCCGGCCGCGAGGGACATGGCGAAGCCGGTCATGACGATGGGGTGGTCATCGGCCAGCATCACTCGGATCGCTTGTTGCTCTGTCACTTCACTCTCCTGCTTACATCTGCTTACCATTGGCTGGTAGCTATGTGTGCCATAGCACGGAAAAACTTCTTCATCAGTGAGATTATTCCACACAAAGAGCGGCAGCGCGAGCGCGCCCCGCTCTCGCAGGCAGATTCCAGGCACTGCCACTCGGCATGAAAAACAACTCGAAACAAAAAATGCCATCAAAACCCTTTTCAATTGCTATGTAATAGCATATATTGATTCCAAGTTAATGCAATAACACCGCTCAGGTCCCACCTGTTTCCCGCCATGAGCGCACAACCAGGAGATCGCCATGCACTTCTCTGATGTCAATAATGAACGCGGCAGCAAGGCCACCAAGATTGCGATCGTCGCCGTCTTGCACGTGCTGGTCGCCATCGGCTTCGTCAAGACCCTCAATTCGAAGATGATCACGATGCCGAAAATGCCGGAAGAAATCATGGTGCTGCTGCAGCCCGAAGCGCCGCCGCCTCCGCCGCCCGAGCCGCCGAAGCCGATGCCGAAGCTGGCGCCGCCTGACATCGTCGTGCCGAAGGTCGAGGTCGATATCCCGACCCCGCCGCCGCCGGTCGAACCGGTGCAAGCCACCACCCAATCCGATCCGGTGCCCGCCACGCCCGGTCCGGTCGCGCCCGACGCCCCGGCCGCGCCGGCCAATACCGGCGCGATGCGGACCGCGGTGCTGGCCGACGCCAATGGTTGCGCCAAACCCGAGTATCCGGTGCGCGCCGCCCGCAATGGCGAGTCCGGCACCGTGACGCTGGCCTTGCTGGTCGGCACCGACGGCCGCGTGGCGGGTTCGCGCATCCAGCATTCGAGCGGTTCGCGCGAACTCGACAAGGCCGCCGTGGCCGCGCTGAGCCTGTGCAAATTCAAGCCGGCTACCGCCAACGGCGCGCCCGAGCAGGCATGGGGACAGATCGCCTACGTCTGGACGCTGGAACAATAATGACACCTGTTGGACCCTTGCCCCGCCTCGCCACCCCGGCCTGGCGGGGATTTTTTTTGCCGTCGTTCCCGCGGAGGCGGGAACGACGGGTCGGCGGTAAAACAACAACAAACCTGAAAGACGGCTTCATGTACACGGACAAAACCCTGCTGGAGCAATCCAGCGTGGCAGGCATCGCCACGACCATTGTTTCCCTCGCCCTGCTCGGCTGGATCGCCTTGCGCAGCGCGCCGCTGCCGGCGCCCACACCCGCCGACGCGCCGCCGGCCAGCTTCTCGGCCGCGCGCGCCTTCGCGCAGATCGAGGCGCTCGCGCAGACGCCGCGGCAGACCGGCAGCGCGGCCAACGCGCAAGCCCGCAATTACTTGCTCGGCCAGCTGCGCACGCTCGGCTTCGAGGCGCATGTGCAGACCGCCACGGCACAGCGGACCCGGGTCGACAGCTGGGAGAATGCGCAGGCCACGGTGGCGGTGGTCAACAATATCGTGGCGCGCAAGCGCGGCAGCTCGGCCGACCGCGCCACCCGCCCCGCGCTGCTGCTGGCGATGCATTACGACAGCGCCCCGACCAGCCTCGGCGCTTCCGATGGCGCGCCGGTCGCCGCCGCGCTCGAAACGCTACGCGCGCTGCAATCCCTGCCGCCGCTGCAGAACGACCTGATCGTGCTGTTCACCGATGGCGAACGGGCCGGAGCCCTGGGTGCGCGCGCCTTCGTGGATGAGCACCCGTGGGCGCGTGAAGTCGGGATGGTGCTGCAGTTCGCCAGCGGCGGCACGCGCGGTCCGCAGATGCTGTACGACACGCGCGGCGGCAACGGCGCGGCGGTCGGGGGCTGGGCGCGCGCGGTCCCGCTGCCGCGCGGCACGTCGCTGATGCACGAGGTCCACGCGCTGAAGGATGCCGGCCCGCTCAAGCGCCTCGGCCAAAGCGCGCTGGTGTTCAGCAGTATCGAAGGCGCGCCCGATGACCTCGGCTCGCTCGACACACCGGAGCGCCTCGACCGCGCCAGCCTGCAGCATCTCGGCGACACCATGCTCGGCATGGTGCGCCACTTCGGCATGCAGCCGCTGGCGGCCGGCGCGCGCGACGACCATGTCTATTTCGAATTGCCCTTCATCGGCCTGGTGCATTATCCGGCCAGCTGGATCTGGCCGCTGACCCGGCTTGCCTGCCTGCTGTTCGTCGGCGTCTACTGCCTGGCGCGCCAACGCGGCGGCATCGAGCCGCGCGATGTGGTGCGCGGCGCGCTGTCGTTCGCGCTGATCGCCGGCCCGATGGCGTTCGCGGCCTACTTTGTGTGGCAGGCCTTCCCCGGGCTGCATCCCGGCTACAACCCCGGCGTGCAAGGCGCGGGGACGCACGACAACTGGTACTTGCTGGCATTCGGCGCGCTGGGCGGCGCGCTGTTCATCGGCATCCAGCGCAAGGTGCAGGAGATCATCGGCGTGCCGGCCGCCGCGCTCGGCGCGCTGCTGGCGATGACGCTCGCGCTGCCGCTGGTCAGCTGGTGGATGCCGGGCGCGAGCTACCTGCTGAGCTGGCCGCTGTTCGGCGCGCTGTTCGCGTTCGCGATGCTGTACGTGCAGCCGGCCGGCGCCCGCTCGCAGCGCGCGCGGGTGGCGCTCCTGGTCGCCGGCCTCGCACCGGCGGTGCTGCTGATCGTGCCGGCGGTGCGCGACGTCTACACCCTGTTCACGCCGGACAGCATGAACCTGCCGATCGCCCTGCTCGCGCTGCTGCTCGGGTTCGGGGTCGCGCTGCTGTCGACCATGCAGCGGCGCTACGTGGTGCGTACGCTGGGGCTGGCCTGCGCGGGGTTCCTGCTGGTGGCGCGCACGCCCCAGCCCTACGGCGAGGCGCCGCCGCATCCGAACCGCCTGA
>DASRXO010000450.1:0-8161 GCA_035654095.1 Telluria sp. | reverse complement strand
ACTGAACGGCAGGATCTCGTCGGCGAAGCGCCCGGCTTCCTGCGCCGCCGCCGCCTTCTGCTGCGAGGCGAGCGCCAGCGCGTCCTGCATGGCGCGCGTGATGCCGTATTCCTTGGCGACGTTCTCGGCCGTCGTGCCCATGTGGTACTGGTTGTAGACGTCCCACAGGCCGTCGACGATCATGGTGTCGACCAGCTTGGCGTCGCCCATGCGAAAGCCGTCGCGCGAACCGGGCAGCACGTGCGGCGAGGCGCTCATGTTTTCCTGGCCGCCGGCGATGATGATGCTGGCGTCGCCGCATTTGATGGCCTGGGCCGCGAGGTGGGTGGCCTTGAGGCCGCTGCCGCAGACTTTGTTGATGGTGTAGCCGGGCACCATGTTCGGCAGGCCGGCCTTGATCAGCGCCTGGCGCGCCGGGTTCTGGCCGACGCCGGCGGTCAGCACCTGGCCCATGATGACTTCATCGACGGTGGCGGGATCGGCGCCGATGCGCGCCAGCAGGGTCTTGATCACGTGCGCGCCCAACTCGGCGGCGGGAATCTTGGCGAGCGCGCCGCCAAATTTGCCGACGGGGGTACGGCCGGCGGCCACGATTACGACGTCTTCCATGTGTCTCTCCTGGGTTACGAGTGGGCGCGGTACGCGATGATGCGGTCCATTCTAGCCATGCACGGCGCGACATTCCAGCGCCGCACGACTGGGACGCGATGAACCGGTCAGTGTTTAAGCAAAATCAATCTTATCAGCTTATCCATCGAAAACAATCGGTGATTCTGCGTAGATCGAAATAATGTATTTACATTGCACGCTCAGCTCAACAGCTTGATACCGTCCAGCGTGCGCGCACATTGTTGCCGTATCACATTGACGAAATCGCCCACGAAAGCCTTGCGCTCGAATGCCGTCGGTACCGACACGAACAGGTCGCTCCACAGACCCTGCTCGCCGATCGGCTTGGCGCTCACATAGTCGTAATCGACATAGTTCTTGATCGCCCAGTTGGGCAGCGCGGCCACCCCGCGGCGGCTGGCCACCAGTTGCAGGATGGCGACCGTCAGCTCGGCGGTCCGGCGTTCGAAGCGCACGCCGGCCGGGCGCAGCACTTCGCGGATCAGGTCGATGCGCTGCTCCGGCACCGGGTAGGTGATCACGGTCTCGCCTTCGAAATCGGCGGCCGTCAGCCGGCGCTGGGTGTTCAGGCGGTGCTTTTGCGCCAGCACCGCCAGGATCTCGAAGCGGAACAGCGGGAACACCGCGAAGCCGGGCCCGCATGCCGAGCCGATCACGAGGTCGGCCTCGCCGCTGCGCAGCAACTCGGCCGGCTCGCTGTGGAAGCCCGACACCAGGTCGATCTCGACCTCGGGCCAGCGCTGGCGGAACGCGTCCATCACCGGCATCAGCCAATCGAAACAGGTGTGGCATTCGAGCGCCACGCGCAGCTGGCCCTTGTCGCCCTGCGCCAGGCGGGTCACGTCGCGCTCGGCCTGGTCCACCTTGGGCAGCACGAAATCGGCCAGTTCGAGCAGCCGGCTACCGGTGGCGGTGAATGCGATCGGCACCGATTTTCGCTCAAACAGCGGCGAACCGTATCGATCCTCTATTAACTTGACTTGATGGGACAGGGCCGACTGGGTCAGGTTGAGAAGCTGGGCGGCGCGTACCAGACTGCCGGCGGAACGCAGGGCGCTAAGGGTGCGCAGGTGACGAAGTTCTAGCATGGGATCGCTTTTGTATGAATTTATTTCATGCGAAACCCCAAAAGGTTTCGTTTTGATTATAGATCACTTTGCCGCACACTTTACCTGCCAAACATTAAATCTAGATGACATCATGATGAATTTACAAACCCACATCCTCGGCTTCCCGCGCATCGGCGCCCACCGCGAGCTCAAGTTCGCCCTCGAGGCGCACTGGCGCGGCGAGACCGGCGAGCAGGCGCTGGAAGAGGTCGGCCGCAGCCTGCGCGCACGCCACTGGGCCTTGCAGGCGGCGGCCGGTCTCGGCCACGTCACGGTCGGCGACTTCGCGTTCTACGACCAGGTGGCCAACCACATCCAGCTGTTCGGCTGCGAGCCGGCGCGCTTCGGCTTCGGCCCGCACGAGTCGCAACTGGCGCGCTACTTTGCGATGGCGCGCGGCGACAGCCGCGAGCACGGCGCGTGCTGCGGCGGCCATCCGGCGTCCGGCGGCGCGCGCCACGCGCTCGAAATGACGAAATGGTTCGACACCAATTACCACTACCTGGTGCCCGAATTTTCGCCCGAGACCAGCTTCGCGCTGGCTTGCGAGCGCCTGTTCGACGAAGTGGCCGAAGCGCGCGCGCTGGGCCACGCGGTCAAGGCGGTGCTGCTCGGGCCGCTGTCCTTCCTCTGGCTGGGCAAGGCAAAGGCCGCCGGCTTCGACCGCCTGAGCCTGCTCGAACGCCTGCTGCCGGCCTACGGCGCGGTGCTCGCGCGGCTCAAGGCGCAGGGCGTGGAATGGGTGCAGCTGGACGAGCCCATCCTCGGCCTCGACCTGCCGCCGGCCTGGCGCAACGCCTTCGACAGCAGCTACTGGCAGTTGAACCAGGCCGGCGCCCAGCTGATGCTGGCGACCTATTTTTCGCCGCTGGAAGAGAACCTCAGCATGGCGTGCCGGCTGCCGGTGGCCGGCCTGCACGTGGACGGCATCCGCGCACGCCAGGAGCTGACCAGCATCAGCGATTGGCTGCCGGTGCCGAAGGTGCTGTCGGTCGGCATCGTCGATGGCCGCAACATCTGGCGCACCGACCTCGACGCGGCGCTCGACGTGCTGCGGCCGTTGCTCGAGCGGCGCGGCCAGCTGTGGATCGCGCCCTCATGCTCGCTGCTGCATGTGCCGTTCAGCCTCGCCGGCGAGCACGCGCTCGATCCCGACGTGAAGTCGTGGATGGCGTTCGCCACCGAGAAGCTGGACGAGCTGGCCACGCTCAAGGCCGCGCTCGACGGCAGCGGCGCCGAGGCGCCGCTGGCGGCCGCGCGCGCGGCCATCGCCGGCCGCGCCCGTAGCGGCCGGGTACACAAGGACCAGGTCGCGGCGCGCCTGCAAGCCCTGGCGCCGAACGCCGACCGGCGCGCCTCCGGCTTCGCCCAGCGCCAGGCGCTGCAGCGCGCGCGCTTCAAGCTGCCGGCCTACCCGACCACCACCATCGGTTCGTTCCCGCAGACGCCGGCGATCCGCGCCGCGCGCGCCGGCTTCAAGAGCGGCCAGCTGGATGCGGCCGCGTATGAGGCGGCGATGCGCGCCGAGATCGCGCACGCGGTCGGCCGCCAGGAAGCGCTGGGCCTGGACGTGCTGGTGCACGGCGAAGCCGAGCGCAACGACATGGTCGAATACTTCGGCGAGCAGCTCGACGGCTTTGTGTTCACCCGGCTCGGCTGGGTGCAGTCGTACGGCTCGCGCTGCGTCAAGCCGCCGGTGATTTTCGGCGACGTGGCGCGCCCGCACGCGATGACCGTGGACTGGACCGTGCACGCGCAAAGCCTGTCGTCGCGGCCGATGAAGGGCATGCTGACCGGCCCGATCACGATCCTGCAATGGTCCTTCGTGCGCGACGACCAGCCGCGCGCCCGCACCGCGCTGCAGATCGCGCTGGCGATCCGCGACGAGGTGGCCGACCTCGAACAGGCCGGCATCGGCATCATCCAGATCGACGAGCCGGCGATTCGCGAGGGCCTGCCGCTGCGGGTCGCGCGCTGGGAGGAGTACCTGACCTGGGCCACGCGCGCCTTCCGCGTGGCGGCCAGCGTCGCGGGCGACGCGACCCAGGTGCACACCCATATGTGCTACGCCGAGTTCAACGACATCCTGCCGCAGATCGCGGCGATGGATGCCGACGTGATCACCATCGAGACCAGCCGCTCGGACATGGAGCTGCTCGACGGCTTCGGCAAGTTCCGCTATCCGAACGAGATCGGGCCGGGGGTGTACGACATCCATTCGCCCGCCGTGCCGAGCACCGCGGCCATCGTGCGCCTGCTGCAAAAGGCGGCGCAGGTGATCCCGGCGGCGAATTTGTGGGTCAATCCGGATTGCGGCTTGAAGACCCGCGGCTGGGCCGAGACCGAGGCCGCGCTGGCGAATATGGTGGAGGCGGCGCGCCAGATGCGGGCCGCTGTTTAGCTGCGCGTTGCGGGCGTGGGCATGGTTCCCATACCCACCCTACCGCCTCTACCATATCCGTAGGGTGGGTATGGGGACCATGCCCACGCGGAGGGCGGGAACATAATCGCCGCCTGGCTTCGTTGCCAAGCGGCACATGCCGCCAAACACTCCCCTTCCGGCAATTTTCACAGTAGAATGCACGGGCCTGCGCCAACCCGAACTGTTTATGCCAAGAAGCCCGTCCCAGTTGCCCATCGAAATCAAGATTTCGACGGTCGTCGCCATCTCCACCATCCTGCACTCTTCCGACCCGGTAGCGATCGATGCGGCCCTCAAGCAAATGACGGGCGGGGTGTCGGATTTCTTCGAGGATGAGTTCGCGGTGATCGACATCGGCGCGATCGCCGCCGATACCCCCCGCATCGACTGGCAGCTGCTGATCGACCTGCTCAAGAAGTACCGCCTGAATGCGGTCGCGGTGCGCGGCGCGCTGCCGGCCATGGCCGACGCGATCCGCGCGCGCGGCCTGTCGCTGGACGATGGCGGCACCGGCAAGCTCACGCCGCGCCAGGATGCGGAGGCGCCGCCGGCGGTCAGCGCCGCGCCGGCCCCGATTCCCGCGCCCGCCCCCGCGCCGCTGCCGGCGGCGGCCACCGCGGTCGTCACGCCGGGCACCATGATCATCGACACCCCGGTGCGGGCCGGCCAGCGCATCTACGCGCGCGGCTGCGACCTGATCATCACCGCGGTGGTCAACAACGGCGCGGAAATCATCGCCGACGGCAGCATCCATGTGTATGCGGCGCTCAACGGGCGCGCGCTGGCCGGCGCCTCCGGCAATGCCGAGGCGCGCATCTTCGCGCTCGCGATGCAGCCCGAGCTGGTCTCGATCGCCGGCGTGTACCGCACCTTCGACGAAGGCTTCCCGCCCGAGCTCGCACGCCAGCCGGCACAAATTCGTTTGGTCGGCGACCGAATCGATATACTATCGCTCAGTCCGGCTAGCCGCGCCTAACCATCCGACACTAAAAAGGACCTATTTGTGGCAAGAATTATTGTTGTGACCTCCGGCAAGGGCGGCGTCGGGAAGACGACCTCCAGCGCCAGTTTTTCCACCGGCCTGGCCACCCGCGGCCACAAGACCGCCGTTCTCGACTTCGACGTGGGCCTGCGTAACCTCGACCTGATCATGGGTTGCGAGCGGCGCGTGGTCTACGACCTGATCAACGTGATCAACGGCGAAGCCAGCCTGAACCAGGCGCTGATCAAGGACAAGCACTGCGACAACCTGTTCATCCTGCCCGCTTCGCAGACGCGCGACAAGGACGCGCTGTCGGAAGAAGGCGTCGAGCGCGTGCTGCACGACCTGATCAACATGGGCTTCGAATACATCATCTGCGACTCGCCGGCCGGCATCGAGCACGGCGCGCTGATGGCGCTGACCTTCGCCGACGAAGCGATCATCGTGACCAATCCGGAAGTGTCGTCGGTGCGCGATTCGGACCGCATCCTCGGCATCATCCAGGCCAAGTCGCGCCGCGCCCAGACCGGCGCCGAGCCGGTCAAGGAACACCTGCTGATCACCCGCTACTCGCCGAAACGGGTGGAAGCGGACGAGATGCTGTCGCACGAGGACGTGCAGGAAATCCTGCGCATCCCGCTGATCGGCATCATTCCCGAGTCCGAGTCGGTGCTGCATGCCTCGAACCAGGGCAATCCGGCGATTCATTTCAAGGGCACCGACGTGGCCGAGGCCTACGAGGACGTGGTCTCGCGCTTCCTCGGCCAGGACGTGCCGCTGCGCTTCACCGCCTACGAAAAGCCGGGCCTGCTGCAGCGTATCTTTGGGGTAAAGTGATATGGCCTTGCTCTCATTCCTGTTCCCCTCCAAGCCGAAGAGCGCATCGGCGGCCAAGGAGCGGCTGCAAATCATCATCGCGCGCGAACGCCACCACCGCAGCGGCCCGGATTTCCTGCCGGCCCTGCACAAGGAATTGATCGAAGTGATCTCGAAGTACACCAAGGTCAACGCCGACGACATCAAGATTTCGCTGGATCGCCAGGGCAACCTCGAAGTGCTGGACGTCAACGTGGTGCTGCCGGACGCCTAATCGGCCGGCGCCACCATCAATTCCCGCGCCACCGTGGCGCAGGCTTCCACGTGCTGGTAGCCGAGCTGACGGAACACCGTAAAGCCGATCGCGGCCGCGGCCACCTGCCCGGCGATCGGCACCACCCGCGCCGCGCTGCGCGCCAACATCTTGATCCCCGTGCGTTTGAATAGCTGCAGCACCAGCTCGCGCGTGATGAGCTTGCCGACCAGCATGCCGCCGATCCCGACCGCCGCCTCGTAGGCGATCAGCCGGTGGCGCGGCTGCAGGCGGTCGATCTGGGCCGGCGTCAGGCCGAAGGCCTGGTTGACGTCGTCCACCAGCAAGGCGAACAGCGACAGGTCGGACATCACGTCGACGCCGGGAATCGGCACCGCCGACACCCCGGCCGAAATCACCGCGCGCCGCCGCACCAGGCGCCGGCAGCGCTCGCGCACCGCGTCAATATCTTCACGCTTGCTGGCGACCAGGTCCCAGCCCGGATTGACAGTCTTGGCCATATTGCTTTCCTTTACGACAGGCCCCATTTTCCTGAACTCAAGAGCCCATTGAAATCGGCGTTTTTACAGTGTACCGTGTTATCAGTGGGCGGGCTGGCACGGCTGGGCTGGCACGGCGGGACCGGTACGGCGAGGATTGCATCATTGCCAAGTGTAATAATTATGTTTCTTGTAGCGCGGCTTTGTAAATGTCTGTTATATTCAAAGTAACTATTCATTAGTGCACGTAAGAACAGTCCTACAAAAACCGCTCACGTCAATACGCCACTATGAGAATCGCCGTCCTCGACAACGACCGCAGCCAGGCGGACCTGATTTCACAGGTCCTCACCACGGCTGGTCATGCCTGTCAGTCGTTCGACAACGCCAGGGACCTGCTGGCGCAGTTGCGCAAGGACGCGTACGACATGCTGATCCTCGATTGGCAGGTGGCCGACCTGTCGGGCGTCGAAGTGCTGCGCCGGGCGAAGGAAAAGATGCCGGCGAATACCCCGATGATGTTCCTGACCAGCAGTTCGGGCGAGGACGACATCGTGGCCGGGATCGGCGCCGGCGCCGACGACTACATGATCAAGCCGCTGCGCCGCGGCGAGCTGGTGGCGCGCGTGCAAGCCCTGCTGCGGCGCGCCTACCCGGCCCAGAACGGCGCCGAGCAATTGACCTTCGGCCCGTATGTGTTCGAAACCCGGCCCGGCCGCCTGCTGATGGACGGCGCGGTGATCGAGGTGACCCACAAGGAGTTCTACCTCGCGCTGTTATTTTTTCGCAACATCGGACGGCCGCTGTCGCGCGCCTACATCCACGAGGCGGTCTGGATCCGCGAGACCGCGCTGCCTTCGCGCACCATGGACACCCATGTCTCGCGGGTGCGCAACAAGCTGCAATTACGGCCCGAAAACGGCTTTCGCCTGGTGCCGGTCTACAGCTACGGCTACCGGCTCGAGAAGCTGGGGCCCTGAGCCGCCGGGGCCGCTGTGAAGACGCGGCCGCATCAGGCTATAATGAGTCCTGAATTTCCTCCCGCGCCCTGAAATGCAACTGCTCGCCGTCGGCCTCAACCACACCACTGCACCGGTCTCGCTGCGCGAGCAACTGGCGCTGGCGCCTGACCAGATCGGCCAGGCGGTGCAGGCCGCGCGCGCCTGGTTCGCCGGCATCGACGCGCGCGGCAGCGACGAAGCGGCGATCCTCTCGACCTGCAACCGCACCGAGATGTACGCCGCCAGCCAGGTGCCGAATCCGCTCGACGCCGGCGCCCATTTCCTGGCCGACTACCACCGCCTGAATTTCGCCGAACTGCGTCCGCATCTGTACATGCTGCCGCACGACGACGCGGTGCGCCATGCGTTCCGGGTCGCCTCCGGCCTCGATTCGATGGTGCTGGGCGAGCCCCAGATCCTGGGCCAGATGAAGGACGCGGTGCGCGAG
>DASRXO010000449.1:0-9234 GCA_035654095.1 Telluria sp. | reverse complement strand
GATTGACGTCCCATCCAAGTTTCCCGCCCAAGCGTTTTCGGAACTGGGCAACTTGCCCCTATTCGGCGGCGGTGACTTTGCCGGCGTGACGATCAGTGGCGGCACCGCAACCGGTAATTTCACATGGGATGAGGTCGGCATCGTCAAGATGTCGCCGGCCCTGGCATCGGGAAGCTATTTGGGCACCGGCGCTGTCCCCGGAACGGTCAGCACCATTGGGCGCTTTATTCCCGACCACTTCGATACGCCGACCACCGGCACCATGGCGTGCGCGCCGGCGGCGATGGGTTGCCCGGCAGGCGTGCCATGGGCCGCGTATGCCGGGCAGCCCTTTACGGTGACGGTGCAGGCGCGCTCGGCCTCGGGTGCGCTCATCAAGAATTTCAACGGCGTGTTTGCGCGCAACACGACGCTCAGCGCCTACGATGCAGCCGGCGGCACGGTCGCCAATCCACCGGTGACGCCGTCAGGGTCCAGCCTGAGCGTGACCGCAGTCCCGCAGGCGGCGTTCAGCGATGGCCATACCACCGGCGTGGTCGGCGCGATCGTGGCGCCGGCCTACAACTTGCCCAATCCGTACAACAGCATCTTGCCGCATGCGCTCAACTGGACCGCGCCGACCACGATCTATGTGCGTGCTGATGCGCAGGAGCAGAACGGCGCCGCGACCGTCGCCATCACGTCCAATCGCGGCGCCGTCAGCGGGGAGGGACCGATGCGGGTCGTCAGCGGCCGGCTGCTGGTCGCGAACGTCTACGGCTCGGATCGCTTGCGCTCGCCGGTACCGATCGAAGCCCAGTATTGGAGTGCCGCCGGCCGCTGGGAGACCAGCAGCAGCGACGGCCAAATCTTGCCCGCGGCGAGCGCGCTGTCCTTGAGCCAATGTACGCCGGCCCTCGCCGCTTTCTGCAGTTCGACGTCGTCGGTCGACACCGGCCCCGCGTCGATGGTGCTCGTCAACGGCCGCGCCACTCTCGCGCTGAAGGCGCCGGGCGCGGGCAGCGTGGGCCACGCCGACACCACGATCAACGGCAGTCCGGCCTGGTTGCCCAGCACGGTGGGACGGGCAACCTTCGGCGTCTACAAGAGCAAACTCATCTATATCCGCGAGATGTACTGAGCCCGCGGCGTCGCATATTTGCACGGCTTTGGGCAAAAACGGGGCTTTTTGTTTTCACGATGCAAAATTGGTATCGGTTTTCAACGTAACTTGAATATAATCAACTATCTACCGCGCGATCTTCACGGAGTCGCTAACCTTTTCGACTGTAGGCATGCGTTTTTTTAAGAACACCAAAAAAAATGAGGGGTGGCTGACAATTGCTTTTCATGGCGATGGGATCGCCGCCGCCAGCATGCGGCGCGCGCCCGCCGCCAAGCCGGCGGTGGCGATGACGGCGTTCTTCCCCGGCAGCGTGAGCGCCGAGGCGCTCGAAAAGGCCGGCAAGGAGTTGCGCGCCGGCGATTACGCCTGCACCACCGTGCTGGCCGGCGGCGAATACCAGATGCTGGCGGTCGACGCGCCGAACGTGCCGCCCGAGGAACTCAAGACCGCCGTGCGCTGGCGCCTGAAGGACATGCTCGACTTCCATATCGACGACGCCACCATCGACGTGCTCGACATCCCGGTCGACCGGCACGCCGCGGCGCGCGCCAACCACAGCATGTTCGCGGTCGCCGCGCGCAACAGCGTGATCGAGCGCCGCCAGCACCTGTTTGCGGCGGCGCGCATCGGCCTGGCGGTGATCGACATCCCCGAGATGGCGCAGCGGAACATCTCGGCGCTGGTCGAGCCCGAGGGCCGCGGCGTCGCCATGTTGTCCTTCGGCGCCGACGGCGGCCTGCTGACCGTGACCTTCGGCGGCGAACTCTACCTGTCGCGCCGGATCGACGTCACGCTCGACCAACTGCTCGAGCCCGACCACGACAAGAAGCACCTGAGCTTCGACAAGATCACGCTCGAACTGCAGCGTTCGCTCGACCACTTCGACCGCCAGTTCCATTTCATCAGCGTCTCCAAGCTGGTGCTGGCGCCGAGCGCCGCGACCGGCCTCGAGGAGTACCTGTCGAGCAATCTGTACACGCCGGTCGAGTCGATGGACCTGGCCGACGTGCTGGACTTGAGCGCGGTCCCGGCGCTGGCCGCCAAGACCGAGCAGCAACGCTTTTTCGTGGCGCTCGGCGCGGCCCTGCGGCATGAGGAGAAGGTGCTGTGAGCCAGCAGATCAACCTGTTCAACCCGATCTTCCTCAAGCAGAAGAAGATCTTCACGACCGCCGCGATGAGCCAGGCGCTGGGCGTGTTGTTGGCGGGGATGGTGGCGCTGGTCTTTTACGGCAAGCAGAACAGCGCGGCCCTGCAGCGCCAGGCCGACGCCGGCGCCACCCAGCTGGTCGCGAAGCAGGCCCAGCTCGCGAAGGTCAACACCGAGTTCGCGCCGCGCCAGAAAAGCCGCGAGCTCGAGCTCCAGCTGGCCCAGGCCGAGGCCGAACTGAAGGCGCTGCGCGACGTGTCGGGCGTGCTCCAGCGTGGCGAGCTGGGCAACACCAGCGGCTATTCCGAATACTTCAAGGCGCTGGCGCGCCAGAACGTCAGCGGCCTGTGGCTGACCGGGGTCTCGATCACCGGCGCCGGCACCGACATCGGGGTCCAGGGCAGGGCGCTGGCGCCGACCCTGGTGCCCGGCTACATCGGCCGCCTGACGCACGAGCAGATCATGCAGGGCAAGACCTTCGGCAGCCTGCAGATCAGCCAGCCCGAAACGAAGAAGGCCGGCAGCGACGCCATGGAGAGCGCGCCGTTCGTCGAGTTCAGCCTGCAATCGACGATGGCGGAGGCCGGCAAATGAAGCAGCTCTACCTCACGCTGTCGGCCCGCATCGATGCCCTGACCCTGCGCGAGCGCGGGATGGTGTTCGGCGCCGGCGCAGCCGCAATCGTGTTCGTCGGCTATCACCTGATGCTCAGTCCGCTGTTCGCGAAGCAGGCCGGGCTGCGCACCCAGATCGCCCAGCAGCAAAACAATATCGGCGGCATCGACGCCGAGATCACCCAAAAGCTGCAAGCCTTCGCCGCCGATCCGGATGCGTCCGGCCGCGCGCGGCTGGCCGCGATCAAGACCGATATCGAGGCCATGGGCAATGGCCTGCGCACGATGCAGAAAGGGTTGGTCGCGCCGGACCGCATCGTGCCGCTGCTCGAGCTTATCCTCAAGAGCAATGGCCGGCTGCGCCTGCTGTCGATGAAGACGCTGCCGGTCAGTTCGCTCAACGATGCCGCCGCCAAGGCCGCGCCCGACGCCGCGCCCATCGTCAAGCCGTCCGAACTGCTGTACCGCCATGGCGTGGAACTGAGCGTGCGCGGCAACTACCTCGACATGGTCAACTACATGAGTGCGCTCGAAGCGATGCCGACCCAGCTGTTCTGGGGCAAGGCCCAGCTCGAGGTCGAGGAGTATCCGAACGCGCGCCTGACGCTGACGCTGTACACCTTGAGCCTGGACCGCAAATGGATGAAGCTGTGAGCGCCCGCACGATCAAGGCCTGGCTGGCCGTCGCCGCGCTGTGCGCCGCCAACGTGCAGGCGCAAGCGCCGGCGCTCGAAGACCCGACCAGGCCGCCTGCGATGCTGATGCCGGGCGCGTCCGCCGGCGCCGTGGCCGCCGGCTCCGGCCCGCAGCTGCAGTCGGTGCTGATCGCGCGCCAGGACGGCGGCCGCCACGTCGCGGTGATCGACGGCCAGACCCTGCGGCTGGGCGATAGCTACAAGGGCGCGCAACTGATCCAGATGAGCGAGACCGAAGTCGTACTGCAGCGCGGCAGCGAGCGGCAGGTGTTAAAACTGTTCCCGGCGCCCCACAAGGCCGCGCCGGCGGCGCAACGATAGCCTGGCTACCATGACAGAGACCACAAACAGCATGCAGAAACTCCTCCTGGCCGCGAGCGCCGCGCTGATCCTCGCCGCCTGCGGCAGCGCGACGCCCAAGCGCGACACCTACAACGCCATCAGCGCCGAGGTGGCAGCCGCGGCGGCGCGCCCGGACGGCCCGGCCACGGTCGACGAGGCGGTGTCGAACGCGCTGTTGCCGCCGGTTGGCGCGCTGGCTGGGCAATTGCCGAAGGCGCGCGCGGCGCTCGACGAGCGCTTCAATGTGTCCTTCAACAACGTGCCGGCGCAGCAGTTCTTCAACTCGATCGTCGCCGGCACCCGCTACAACATGCTGGTCCATCCGGACGTGAGCGGCACCATCAGCGCCAACCTGAAAGACGTGACCCTGGTCGAGACGCTGGACGCAATCCGCGAGCTGTACGGCTACGACTACCGGATCGAAGGGACCAAGGTCTACATCCGGCCGCTGACCATGCAGACCCGCATGTTCCAGGTGAACTACCTGATCGGCAGCCGCCGCGGCCTGTCGAGCTTGCGCGTGAGTTCGACCTCGATCGCAAACAACAACAATAACCAGAACAACCAAAACAACCAGAACGGCCAGGCCACCAATAACAACGGCCAGAACAACAATAACAACGATCCGCAGAACGCCAACGGCAATAACAACCAGCAGAGCGACAGCAGCAACGTCAACACCCGCTCGAACAGCGACTTCTGGGGCGAGCTGAAGGCCGCGATCGAAGCCATCGTCGGCCCCACCAAGGAGGGCGGGCGCAGCGTGGTGGTCAGCCCGCAGTCGGGCGTGCTGGTGATCCGCGCCATGCCGGAAGAGCTGCGCAACGTCGACCTGTTCCTCAAGGCGACCCAGTTGTCGGTCGACCGCCAGGTGATCCTGGAAGCCAAGATCCTCGAGGTGGAGCTGAACGACAGCTTCCAGAGCGGCATCAACTGGGCCGCCTTCGGTACCTTGGGCGGCAAGAACAGCAAGCTCTCCAGCGGTTTCCTGACGCCCGGCGCCAGCTTGCAGCCGCTGCAGGCAGGCGGCCAGCCGGTGCCGCTGACCGGCGGCAACCTGGCGGGCACGCCCGGCTTCTCGCTCTCGAATGCCGGCACCGCGGCCGGCTCGCTGTTCGGCATGGCCTTCCAGACCAGTAATTTTGCGGCGCTGATTTCCTTCCTCGAATCGCAGGGCACGGTGCACGTGCTGTCGAGCCCGCGTATCGCCACGCTCAACAACCAGAAAGCCGTGCTGAAGATCGGCACCGATGAATTCTTCGTCACTGGCGTGACCACCACCACCAACACCAGCGCCGCCGGCAACACCATCACCCCGAGCGTGACGCTGCAATCGTTCTTCTCCGGCGTGGTGCTGGACGTGACGCCGCAGATCGACGAGAAGGGCAACATCCTGCTGCATGTGCATCCCTCGGTCAGCCAGGTCACGACGGTCAACAAGGCCGTCGACCTGGGCACGGCCGGCAACTTCAACTTGCCGCTGGCGGCCTCGTCCACCTCGGAGATCGACAGCATGGTGCGCGGCCAGGACGGACGCGTGGTCGCGATCGGCGGGCTGATGCGCCAGTCCTCGACCGCCGACGGCTCGCAGGTGCCGGGCGCGGGCAGCCTGCCGGTGCTGGGCGCGCTGTTTCGCAACAAGTCCAACGTCAACCAGAAGCGCGAGCTGGTGGTGCTGATCAAGCCCACCATCGTGGACGGCGCCAGCAGCTGGAACCAGGACTTGCTCGATACCAACCGCCGCATCCAGGACCTGGATCCGGCCAAGTCGGAGCGCAAATAATCATGTACACCACGCATTTCGGCCTACGGGAAATGCCGTTCAGCATTACACCGGACACCAGCTTTTTCTTCACCAGCCCGCACTCGCAGGAGGCGCTGAACACCTTGCTGGTGGCCGCCAAGAACGGCGAGGGCTTCATCAAGATCATCGGCGAAGTGGGCACCGGCAAAACCCTGCTGTGCCGCAAATTCATGGCGACCTTGGGCGACGATTTCGTCACCGCCTACATTCCCAATCCCTACCTCGAGCCGCGCACGCTGATGCTCGCGCTGGCCGACGAGCTCGAGATCACGCTTGAGAAAGACGTCGACCAGCACCGCTTGCTGAAGTCGATCACCCATCGCCTGCTGGGCCTGGCCGCGCAAAACAAGCGCGTGGTGCTGTGCCTCGACGAAGCGCAGGCGATTCCGGTCGAGAGCCTGGAAGCCTTGCGCTTGCTGACCAATCTCGAAACGCAGAAGCGCAAGCTGCTGCAGATCGTGCTGTTCGGCCAGCCCGAGCTGAACCGGCACCTCGAGCTCGATTCGATCCGTCAGCTGGCGCAGCGCATCACCTTCCACCACCATCTGGGGCCGCTCTCGCGCGACGATCTCGACTACTACCTGGCGCATCGGCTGCGGATCGCCGGCTTTTCCGGCTCGCGCCTGTTCAGCCGCGGCGCGGTGGGCAAGCTGTATGCGGCCAGCGGCGGCATTCCGCGGCTGGTCAACATCCTCGCGCACAAGGCGCTGATGCTCAGTTTCGGACAAGGCAAGCAGCAGGTGAGCCGGCGCCACGTGGCCGATGCGGCCAAGGACACGCTGCCCGCGCGCCGCCGCGTCTGGCCATGGCTGGCGGCCGCCTCGCTGCTGGCCGCGGCCGGCGGGCTGACTTGGGCGCTGGTCAAATGAGCTTGATAAACAAGATGCTGCAGGACCTCGACGCGCGCGGCCAGCCATCCGGTGCGGGGATGCAGGTGAACGTGAAGTCGGTGGTGCGCCGCGAGCGCCATATGTCGCTGCCGCTGGTGGGCGGCGTGCTGTTGCTGGCCGTGGTGGTGGTGCTGGCAGGCGTGTTCGGCTGGCGTTATGTCACGCACCCGACGCCCGCGCCGCGCGTGGCGGCCTCGGCCCCCACGGCCATCAAGCCCGCCCCGGTTCAGCCGCCCGCCGTGACCTCTACCGCCGCCACGGTTGCCGCATCGGCCGCCACGACGACTGAGGCCGTGCCGGGAGGCGGCACGGGGATGGCGTCCGCGCCGGCGTCTCTCGGAGCCGGCACAGGACTAGCGTCCGTGCCGATGTCGCCCGCACCGGCGGCCATTGCATCCACGCCTGCAGTGATGCCAGCGCCGACGCCGGCCCCTGCCGTTGCAGCGCCGATCGAGCCTGCGCCCGCGCAGTCTGCGGACGCCGCGAAGGCGCCGGCCAAGCAGACGCGCAAGGAAAAGCGCGCCGAGAAAGCCCGGCTCGCCGCCGAGAAGAAAGTCGCCGATGCCAAGCCTGTCGCTGCGAAAGCCGCCGATGCGAAAGTGGCCGCCGCGAAAGCCGCATCGTCGACCGCGCGCACCGCCGCGGCAGCCCCGGCCACCACGGGCCGCCAACTGAGCACCCAGCAGCGCGCCGAGAGCGAATACCGGCGCGCGCTCGCCAGCCTGGCCGACGGCCGCAGCGCCGAAGCCATCGCCGCGCTCGAGCAGGCCTTGCAGATCGAGCCGCGCCACGACGCCGCGCGCCAGACCCTGGTCGGCCTGCTGATCGAAAGCAAGCGCCCGGACGACGCCATCCGCCAACTGCAGCTCGGCTTGACGCTCGACCCGCGCCAGCCCTCGCTGGCCATGCTGCTTGCGCGCCTGCAGATCGAACGCGGCGGCTCCGGCATCGATACCCTGACGCGCACCTTGCCTTACGCGGCCGGCAATGGCGAATACCATGCCTTCCTGGGCGGCGCCATGCAGCGCGAGGCGCGCCACCGCGAGGCGGCGGAACAGTACCAGCAGGCGCTGCGCGCGGCTCCGCAAAACGGCGTCTGGTGGATGGGACTTGGCATCTCGCTGCAAGCCGAGAAGCGCAACGCCGAAGCGCTCGACGCCTTCCAGAAGGCGAAGTCGGCCGGCTCGCTCACGCCGGAACTGAGCGCCTTCGTCGATCGCAAACTGCAGCAGCTTTCACGTTAAGCCGTCGTTCCCGCGCAGGCGGGAGGCGTCCATTTCATTCTCCATGCACCGCATGCGCTTCCTCGTAGTCAGCATGGGTTCCCGCTTTCGCGGGAAGTCGTTCTCCCCAGTGGGGAGGACGACGGTGGTCCTCGCGGCCGTTACAGGCTGGCGAGTTCGCCCCAGATGTGCTTCATGCTGAAGCGCACGCCGGCCTGGTCTTCGCTGAGCGCCTCTTCGATCGCGCAGTCGCTGCGCGCCTCGGGCTGCGGCAAATTCCTGCCCTCGGGCGTGCGCAGCGCGTGCACCGTCATCGTCCCGGCCGAGCTCGCGCGGCGCGACACCACGCCCACTTCGCCGCTGCCCAGCCGCACCCGGGTCCCCGGCGGGAACTTGCCGATGTGCTCGATGAACTGGCTGGCCAGCGCCGCATCCGCCGTGGTCGCGGCGTCCGCGCACAACTGGTCGAGCGCGGCCGGCGGCAGCATCGACCGGCGGTAATTGCGCGCCGAGATGCAGGCGCAGTACCGGTCCGCCAGCCCGATCAGCTTGGCGTTCTGCGCGATCTCGTCGCCCGTTCGGCCGTCGGGATAGCCGCTGCCGTCATTCGCCTCGTGGTGCTGCAGCACGTAGGCGATCCACTCCTCGTCGGTCACGCCGGCATAGCGCAGCAGCTCCGCGCTGTCGCAGGGATGGCGGCGGATGATCGCGCGCTCTTCGCTGGTGAGCGCCGTTTCCTTGTTCTGGAAGCTCTCGATCTGGCGCATCATGCCCACGTTCATGGTCAGGGCGGCGGCGGTCAGGGTCAGCAGTTCGATCGGCGTCTTGTGCATGCCGCGCGCGATCAGCGCGGCGACGATCGCGGTCTCGATGCAGTGGCGCACCGCGTAACGGCCGGCGATCTGGTTCAGCAGCACGCAGGCGAGGGCGATTTCCGGATCGCGCTCGACCGCGCCGATGACTTGATGGGCGATCTCGCGCAGCTCGTGGTCGGCGGTGCCGCCGGTGCCGAGCTCGGACAAGAGGCGGTCGAGGCGCTGATTGACGCGGTTCAGGCTCTGCAACACGGAGCTGGATTCAGCGCTACCGACGGCCATGATATCTGCCCTTGCCAATGATTACAACGTTCAAAGCGTCGCCAGGCGCGCGAGCGCGAGACGCAGGGTTTCATCCTGTTTGGCGAAACAGAAGCGCACGATGCCGGACTCCTTGCCCTCGCTGTAAAAGGCGGAAACGGGAATCGCCGCGACCTTGACGTCGGTCGTCAGCCACGCGGCGAATTCCGCCTCCAGTATAGGCGAAATCGCCTCATATTTGACGCATTGAAAGTAAGTTCCGTCGGCTGGCAGCAACGTAAAACGCGAACCTTTCAGGCCGTCGCGGAACAGGTCGCGCTTGCGCTGGTAAAAGGC
>DASRXO010000448.1:0-4424 GCA_035654095.1 Telluria sp. | reverse complement strand
ACCCAGGCGCAACCCATCAAGCCGGTCGGCGATGTCCGGTCGGTCGACATCGGCAGCCAGCAGGTGCGCCTGCACACCGATAACGCGAACGTCGAACTGACCGCATACAGCCCTTCCGTGATCCGCGTGCGCATCGACAAGCAGAAGCTGGGCCGCGATTTCTCATACGCGGTGGTGGCCAAGCCGCTCGCGACCAGGACCCGCATCACGCAAAGCGACAGCGAGGTAGTGCTCGATACCGGCGCGCTCATCGCGCATGTGCGCAAGCATCCGTTCGCGATCACCTTCACCACGCCGGGCGGCGCCGTCATCAACCAGGACGAGATGCCCACCTCGTGGATCGGCGATGAAGTCACCGCCTACAAGACGCTGCAGGACGGCGAACGCTTCATCGGCCTCGGCGAAAAGACCGGCAACCTCGATCGCCGCGGCACCGCCTACACCAACTGGAACACCGACGCCTTCCGCTACACCGCCGGCTCCGACCCCTTGTACGCCTCGGTGCCATTCTACGTCGGCATCCACCACGGCCTCAGCTACGGCATCTTCTTCGACAACAGCTACCAGAGCGACTTCAATTTCGGCGCCAGCAACCGGCGCTTCTCCTCGTTCTCGGCGCAGGGCGGGGAGATGAACTACTACTTCATCCATCATGCGAAGGTGGCCGACATCATCGGCTCCTATACCGCGCTGACCGGCCGCATGCCGCTGCCGCCGCTGTGGAGCCTGGGCTACCAGCAGAATCGCTACAGCTACTATCCGGACACCGAGGTGATGCGCATCGCGCAGACCCTGCGCGAGAAGAAGATCCCGGCCGACGGTATCACGCTCGACATCCACTACATGGACGCCTACAAGCTGTTCACCTGGGATAAGGCGCGCTTCCCCGATCCGGCCGCGATGACGGCGAAGCTGGGCGCGATGGGCTTCAAGACCACCGTCATCGTCGACCCCGGCATCAAGGTCGAGCAGGGCTACGGCGTCTACGAGCGCGGCCTGAAGGAGGACGTCTTCGTCAAGTACCCGGACGGCACCGGCGACACCGCCGAAGTCTGGCCCGGCTGGTGCTACTTCCCCGACTTCACCAGCGAGAAGGGCCGCGCGTGGTGGCGCAAGGAGGTGCGGACCTATGCCGCCGCCGGCGTGGCCGGCCTGTGGAACGACATGAACGAAATCTCCACCTGGGGCCAGAAGATGCCGAACAACCTGCTGTTCGATTTCGACGGCGCGGCCACCACCCACAAGCAGGCCCGCAATGTGTACGCCCTCGAGATGGTGCGTTCGAGTTACGAGGGCATGAAGGCGGCCACCGGCCAGCGTCCGTTCATGCTGACGCGCTCCGGCTTCGCGGGCCTGCAGCGCTACAGCGCCATCTGGACCGGCGACAACCGCGCCGAAGAAGACCATATGCTGCTTGGCGTGCGGTTGTTGAACAGCCTTGGCATCTCGGGCATCCCGTTCACCGGCATGGACGTGGGCGGCTTCACCGGCACGCCGACCCAGTCGATGTACGCGCGCTGGATGCAGATCGGCGCCTTCTCGCCTTACTTCCGCAATCACGCCGCGGTCGACACCAAGGCGTCCGAACCCTGGACTTTCGGCGACGACGTGCTCGATATCTCGCGCAACTACGTGAACCTGCGCTACCGGCTGATGCCCTACCTGTACTCCGCCTTCCACGACGCGGCGGCGAGCGGCGAGCCGGTGAACCGCAGCCTCGCCATCGACTACACGCACGATGCCAAGGTCTACGAACCGGCCTTCCAGAACCAGTATTTGTTCGGCCAGGCCTTCCTCGTGGCGCCGTTCGAGAGCACCAAGGAATTCGGCAAGGTCTACTTCCCGGCCGGGAAATGGTATGACCTCTACACCGACGCGTTGCAGGAAGGCGGGCAGGAACGCATCGTCGAACTGGCCATCCAGAAGCTGCCGGTGTACGTCAAAGGGAGTAGTATCGTGCCGGTGCAATCGCTGGTCCAGTCGACCTCCGAGAGACCGGACGGCACGCTGGCGATCCACGTGTACAAGGGCGATGCGGACAGCAGCACCACCTATTACGAGGACGACGGCGCCAGCTTCGCGTACGAGAAGGGCGAGTACTACCGGCGCGCGATCCGCTACGATGCCGGCGCAAGGCGCATCACGATCGGCGCGGTGGAGGGCAGCTTCAAGTCCAAGTTCGGCAAGCTGGAGATCGTCCTGCACGGCTTTGGCGATGCGCCGTCGCTGCAGGTGAACGGCAAGGCGCTCGCCACCGCCGCGGGAAAATTCGGCTTTCTCGGCGCGGCCGGGGAGCAGGTCAATATTCGCAGCGCAGTGATCGGCAACGACGGCGGCGCCATCGTTATCGGCTACTAACGTAAGATTCAAAGCAGTCCGGCGCCAGTTCGGACGCACATTCGCATATCGGGGATACAGATGGAAATGCAAATCGCTTCACTCAAGCCGCGCCTGTCGTTCTGGCAGTTGTGGAACATGAGCTTCGGCTTCTTCGGCATCCAGTTCGGCTTCGCGCTGCAGAACGCCAACACCAGCCGCATCTTCGCGACGCTGGGCGCGAGCCCGGACGACCTGCCGCTGTTCTGGCTCGCCGCGCCGGTCACCGGCCTGCTGGTCCAGCCCATCATCGGCTACATGAGCGACAACACCTGGCACCCGTTCTGGGGCCGCCGCCGGCCGTTCTTCTTCACCGGCGCGGTCCTCGCGTCGATCGCGCTGTTCCTGATGCCCAATTCGAGCCTGCTGTGGATGGCCGTGGCCGTGCTGTGGATGATGGATGCCGCGATCAACATCTCGATGGAGCCGTTCCGCGCCTTCGTCGGCGACAAGCTCGACCCCTCGCAGCAGACCGCCGGCTTCGCGATGCAGACCTTCTTCATCGGCTGCGGCGCGGTGATCGCCTCGCTGCTGCCGGCGCTGTTCTCCGACGTGTTCGGCGTCGCTAACGTGCCGGTCAACGGCATGATCCCGGACACGGTGCGCTACTCCTTCTATATCGGCGGCATGGTGTTCCTGCTGTCGGTGATGTGGACCGTCTTCACGACGCAGGAATTCCCGCCCGAGAATCTCGAGAAATTCCGCGCCGACCGCAGGAATTCGAAGGGCTTCGGCATCGCGCTGTCCGAAATCGCCGGCGGCTTCCTCAAGATGCCGAAGACGATGGTGCAACTGGCCTTCGTTCAGTTCTTCACCTGGATCGCGCTGTTCGCCATGTGGATCTACACCGGCACCGCGGTCGCCGACAATGTCTACGGCACCACCGACGCGCAGTCGGCCGCCTACCAGGCCGCCGGCAACTGGGTCGGCCTGATGTTCGGCGTGTACAACGGCGTGTCGGCGCTGGCCGCTTTTATCCTGCCGATTTTCGCGCGCGCCACCAGCCGCAAGGTGGTGCACACCACCTGCCTGGTGATCGGCGGCGCCAGCCTGGCCAGCATTTTCATGATCACCCAAAAAGAGCTGCTGATCATCCCGATGGTCGGCGTCGGCATTGCCTGGGCCAGCATCCTGACCATGCCGTACGCGATCCTGGCCGGCGCGCTGCCCGCCAGCCGCATGGGCTACTTCATGGGCCTCTTCAATTTCTTCGTCGTGATTCCGCAGATCGTCAGCGGCCTGCTGCTCGGCTGGGTCACTACCCACTTCTTCGGCAACCACACCGTCAAGACGCTGATGCTGGGCGGCGCCAGCATGATCCTGGCCGGCATACTGACGCTGTTCGTGACCGACGAGGCCGAGTCGCTGGCCAAGGCCTGACGTTGCGCCATCATTTCCCTACCTGTCGTATCGTATTGCAAACGCATTGACGACAGGAGAAGCGAATGAGCATTCAGATCGTACCGACGGCGCCCATCGCCGGACAGCGGCCCGGCACCTCCGGGCTGCGCAAGAAGGTGGCCGAGTTCAAGCAGCCCGGCTATCTCGAAAACTTCGTGCAGTCGATTTTCAACACGCTCGGCGATTGCGGCGGCCAGCTGCTGGTGCTGGGCGGCGACGGCCGCTACTTCAACCGCGACGCGATCCAGACCATCCTGCGCATGGCGGCCGCGCACGGCTTCGGCAAGGTGCTGGTGGGGCGCGGCGGCATCCTGTCCACGCCGGCGGTCAGCTGCGTGATCCGCAAGCACGGCGCGGCGGGGGGCATCGTGCTCTCGGCCAGCCATAATCCCGGCGGGCCGGATGGCGACTTCGGCATCAAGTACGACATCGCCAACGGCGGCCCCGCGCCCGAGAAGCTCACCGAAGCGATGTATAGCAATAGCCTGACCATCAAGGAGTACCGCGTCAGCAATGCCGGCCCGGTCGATATCGACAGCATCGGCGTCACGCGGCTCGAGCAGATGGTGGTGGAAGTGATCGACCCGGTAGCCGACTACGCAGAGCTGATGGCGGGCCTGTTCGATTTCGCGGCCATCAAGGCCTTG
>DASRXO010000447.1:0-4449 GCA_035654095.1 Telluria sp. | reverse complement strand
TAGCCAGCACGCAATACCGCTTCTGTGCGTTGGCGCTCTTAAGGGCGTTAACGCAACAATTCACAACAGCATCCGGCAAACGGCACCCCCAGCACGATTGAGGCAAATCAAATGTCCCGCACTCGGACGCCCTACGCTGGTCGAGGCGGGCCAAGTTCGCCCGCGTTCGCCATCACACTTAGAGCCAGGAGATTGAAGATGAACTAAGCAGATCACGACAAATACGGGATGTACAAGAACCGCGACAACGACGGTCCCGGCCCGGCGCTGATGGGCGCGGACACCCTGATTGGCGACAGCGTCGCCAACGGCCAGGACGAGGACCTGGGCGACATCAAGGAAATCATGCTCGACATGCGCAGCGGCCAGGTGGCTTACGCGGTGCTGGCATTCGGCGGCTTCCTCGGCCTGGGCGAGAAACTGTTCGCCGTCCCCTGGAATGCGCTGCACCTGGACACCGTCAACAAGCGCTTCGTCCTCAACGTCGACAAGGAGCGCCTGAAAAACGCGCCCGGCTTCGACAAGGACCACTGGCCCGACATGACCGACGTCCAGTGGGTCGAGCAGATCCATACCTTCTACGGCGTGGCGCCTTACGACGCCACCGGCGGGAGCATGCGCAGCGGCACGACCGGCACCGGCGCCGCGATCTGAGCCGGCGGCCTAGCGCTGCATCGACTCCCACACTTTTTGCAGGCGCTTGGCGGACACCGGCATCGGTGTCCGCAGTTCCTGCGCGAACAGGGAGACCCGCAACTCTTCCAGCATCCAGCGGAACTCGCTCATCTTCGGATCGGTGTTCTTGCCGGCCTGCTGCTTCGAGAGGCGCTGGAACTGCAAGGCCGCGCCGGTCCACTCGGCGCTGAGCTTGGCGTCGCGCGCCGGGTCGGCACGCAGCTTTTCGATCCGCACATTGATCGCTTTCAGGTAGCGCGGGAAGTGCGCGAGCTGGGCATACTCGTTCTCGATCAGGAAGCGCTTGTGCACCAGCCCTTGCAACTGGGCCTGCATGTCGGCGGCCGCTTGCGGGTTCACGCCCTGCAGCTTTTTCGGCAGGCCGTGGAATTCGGTGAGCACCTGCGACACCAGCCGCGCGATCTCGTTCACCAGCAAGCTCAGGCGCGACTTGCCCTCGTCCCTGCGCTGGTTGAAGGAGGCGGCGTCGGTCGGCAGCGGGTCTTGCAGGCAGGCGATCTCGATCGCCTTCTGGATGATCTGCTCGCGCAGCTCTTCCTGCGAGCCCATCGCCATGAACTGCATGCCCATCTGCTGCAGGCCGGGGATATTCTTTTCGATGAACTTGAGCTGCTCCTTGAACTGCAGCGCGAACAGGCGGCGCAGGCCGACGCGGTGGGTGCGCGCCGCCACGTTCGGATCGTCGAACACTTCGAGGTCGCAGTGGCTGCCCTTGTCCACCAGCGCCGGGAAGCCGATCAGGGTCAGCTTGCCCTGCGCGATTTCGAGCAGCTCGGGCAGTTCGCCGAAGGTCCAGCTGGTCAGGCCGGTGTGCTGGCCGACTTTCGGCGCGGCCTGGCCCGCGGACGGCGCGGCGGCGGCACGCGCCTGCGCAGGCGCGCCATTGGCATGGGCGGCGGGCGCCGGCACGGACGACGCATGCGTCGTCCCTTCCGCCATCTTCTGGAAGCTCTGGCGCGCCTGCCCGCCGAATTCGGCCTGCAAGGTCGCCAGATTGCGTCCCATGTCCAGCTGGCGGCCATGCTCGTCGATGACCTTGAAATTCATGAAGTGGTGCGCCGGCAGCGTCTCGACCTTGAAGTCCGAGCTCAGCACCGACAGGCTGGTCTGGCTGCGGATGTCGGCGATGATCGCGTCGATCAGGTCGCCGCGGCCGAAGCTGCCGGCCTCCTGCACCCGCTCGCAGAAGCGCGCGGCGTAATCCGGCAGCGGCACGCAATGGCGGCGCAGCTTTTGCGGCAGCGACTTGAGCAGCAGGTGCACCTTCTCCTTCAGCATGCCCGGCACCAGCCACTCCACGCGCTCGCGCGGCAGCTGGTTGAGGGCGAACAGCGGCACCGCCATGGTCACGCCATCGCGCACGCTGCCCGGCTCGAAGTGGTAGGTCAGCTGCATTTCGAGGCCGGTCACCGCCATCGTTTTCGGGAACAGCTCGGTCGTGACGCCGGCCGCCTCGTGCCGCATCAGCTCTTCGCGGTTCAGGAACAGCAGCTTGGGATTGTCCCGCGTGGCGTCCTTGTGCCACTTCTCGAAGCCGGCGCCGTTGACCACGTCGCCTGGCACCAGCTTGTCGTAGAAGGCCGCGATCAGATGGTCGTCGACCAGCACGTCGAGCCGGCGCGACTTGTGCTCGAGGTTCTCGATCTCCTTGACCAGCTTGTGGTTATGCGCGAAGAACGGCGCGCGCGTGTCGTAGTCGCCCGCCACCAGCGCATCGCGGATGAAAATCTCGCGCGCCTCGAACGGGTTGAACTGGCCGTAGTTGATGCGGCGCTGGGCATAGATCACCAGCCCGTACAAGGTCGCGCGTTCCGACGCGGTCACTTGCGCGGCGCGCTTTTCCCAGCGCGGCTCGCCCCATGATTTTTTCAGCAGATGGCTGCCCACCTGCTCGACCCACTCGGGCTGGATCTGCGCCACGCAGCGCGCGTACAGACGGGTGGTGTCGACCAGTTCCGCCGCCATCACCCATTTGCCCGGCTTCTTCAGCAGCGACGATCCCGGCCAGATATGGAACTTGATGCCGCGCGCGCCGAGATAGCCGGCGCCCGGCTCGTCTTCCGACTTGAAGCCGATGTTCCCGAGCAGGCCGGTGAGCAGCGCGGTGTGCAGGTTCTCGTAGGTCGCGGGCAGCTCGTTGAGGCGCCAGCCCTGCTCCTTGACGATGGTCAGCAGCTGCGAATGCACGTCGCGCCACTCGCGCAAGCGCACCTGCGACAGGAAATTGCTGCGGCAGGTTTCCTGCAACTGGCGGTTGGTTTTCTTGTGTTCGATGGCCGCTTCGAACCAGCGCCAGATTTTTATGTAGCTCAAAAACTCCGACTTCTCGTCGGCGAATTTTTTATGCGCCTCGTCGGCCGCCTGCTGGTATTCCATCGGCCGGTCGCGCGGGTCCTGCACCGACAGCGCGGACGCCACGATCAGCATCTCGGTCAGGCAGGCGTTTTCCAGCGCCGCCAGGATCATGCGGCCGACGCGCGGATCGAGCGGCAGCTTGGCCAGCTTGTGGCCGAGCGGCGTGAGCGCATTGCTGTCGTCGACCGCGCCGACTTCCTGCAACAGCTGGTAGCCGTCGGCGATCGCGCGGCCCTGCGGCGGCTCGATGAAGGGGAAGGTCTCGACGTCGGTCAGGTGCAGGGCCTTCATGCGCAAGATGACGGCCGCCAGCGACGAGCGCAAGATCTCCGGCTCGGTGAATTTCGGCCGCTGCAGGAAGTCGCTCTCTTCGTACAGGCGGATGCAGACGCCGTCGGCCACGCGGCCGCAGCGGCCGGCGCGCTGGTTGGCGGCCGATTGCGCGATCGGCTCGACCTGCAGCTGTTCGACCTTGTTGCGGAAGCTGTAGCGCTTCACCCGCGCCAAGCCGGCGTCGACCACGTAGCGGATGCCGGGCACGGTCAGCGAGGTCTCGGCCACGTTGGTGGCCAATACGATGCGGCGCGCGTTGCTGATCTTGAAGACCTTCTCCTGCTCCTCGACCGACAGGCGGGCGAACAGCGGCAGGATCTCGACATGCGGCGGATGGTGCTTGCGCAGCGCCTCGGCGCAATCGCGGATCTCGCGCTCGCCGGGCAGGAACACCAGCACGTCGCCCGAGCCGATGCGGCACAATTCGTCGACGCCGTCGACCACCGCTTCCATCAGGTCGCGCTTCTCGCGCGCGGCCTGCGCCTTCGGCATCGGCTTGCCTTCCGGCGCGGCCACGGCCACCGGGTCGCGTTCGACCGGGCGGTAGCGCACCTCCACCTTGTACAGGCGGCCCGAGACCTCGATCACCGGCGCCGGCTTGTCCGGCTTGCCGAAGTGGCGCGCGAAACGGTCGGCATCGATCGTGGCCGAGGTGATGATCACCTTCAGGTCGGGCCGGCGCGGCAGCAGCTGCTTGAGGTAACCAAGCAGGAAGTCGATGTTCAGGCTGCGCTCGTGCGCCTCGTCGATGATGATCGTGTCGTAGGCCTTGAGCAGCGGGTCGGTCTGGGTCTCGGCCAGCAGGATCCCGTCGGTCATCAGCTTGACCGAGGCGCCGCGCTGCAGCGTGTCGGTGAAGCGCACCTTGAAGCCCACGTGCTCGCCCAGCGGCGAGCCGAGTTCCTGGGCGATGCGCTTGGCGGTCGACGACGCGGCGATGCGGCGCGGCTGGGTATGGCCGATCAGGCCTTTCTGGCCGCGTCCGAGTTCGAGGCAGATCTTCGGCAGCTGGGTGGTCTTGCCGGAGCCGGTCTCGCCCGAGACGATGATCACCTGGTTCTCGGT
>DASRXO010000446.1:0-2207 GCA_035654095.1 Telluria sp. | reverse complement strand
CATGACCGAGAACACGGGCACCGGATCGAGGTCGCCCGGTTGTTCGGACATGGCGGCGAAGTCGATGCTGCGGCCGTCGATGCGTGGCGGGGTGCCGGTTTTCAAACGGCCCTGCCCCAGCTTCAGCTCCTTCAGGCGCGCGGACAGCGACAGCGCGGGCGGATCGCCGGCGCGGCCGGCCGAGTAGTTTTGCAGGCCCACGTGGATCTTCCCATCAAGGAAAGTGCCCGCGGTCAGGACCACGGCACGCGCACGGAACTGCAGGCCGATCTGGGTCACGGCGCCGACCACGCGGTCGCCTTCGATCATCAGGTCGTCGACGGCCTGCTGGAACAGCCACAGATTGGGCTGATTTTCGAGGCGCGAACGGATCGCTTGCTTGTACAGGATGCGGTCGGCCTGGGCGCGGGTGGCGCGCACGGCCGGGCCCTTGGACGAGTTCAGGATGCGGAACTGAATGCCGGCCTCGTCGGTGGCGATCGCCATCGCACCGCCCATCGCATCGACTTCCTTGACCAGATGTCCCTTGCCGATGCCACCGATTGACGGGTTGCAAGACATCTGCCCCAGCGTTTCGATGTTATGCGTGAGCAACAGAGTCTTCTGCCCCATGCGGGCAGAAGCGAGGGCGGCCTCGGTGCCGGCGTGACCGCCGCCGACGACGATGACGTCGAATTCAGTAGGAAATAACATGATGGATTGCAGTGCGAGGAGTATGAGGCAAGATTATAGAGGCTTTTTGCCCCGCCGACTCTTCCCGCCACGTTCCACGTGAAACATTTCCCGGAAATGGTGGTCTGTCCCTGGTTTTGAATTCAGGGACAGACCACCATTTCCGGGAAATGTTTCACGTGGAACAGTACGTCAGCCCTGCCACTTCATGACGGCGTCATAGCTGGACTTGAGGATCAGGAGCGAGACCACGAGCAGGAACAGCTTGCGGACGAAGACGCTGCCGTGCTTGATCGCGAGCCTGGTCCCGACCAGCGAACCGCACACCTGGCACGCCGCCATCAACAAACCAAGCTGCACCACCACGTGCCCGCTGTAGCCGAACCACATCAGCGCCGACATATTGCAGGCGACGTTGACCACCTTCGCCGCCGCCGACGCACTCAGGAAATCGAAGCCGAAGAATCGCACGAACAGGAAGATCAGGAAGCTGCCCGTGCCCGGGCCAAAGAAGCCGTCGTAGAAACCGATCCCCGCCCCCACCGCCACCGCCGCCACCCGTTCGGTCATGCCGCTGTGCAGCGGCGCGTGGACACTGCCAAAGTCCTTCTTCTTGAAGGTGTAGACCGCCACCGCGACCAGCACGCAGGGCAGCAAGCCCCGGATGAAATCGGCCGGCACCCGCGTCACGGTGTAGGCGCCCGCGAACGCCAGGAAGAAGGCGGCGACCGCCGCCGGCGCCGCCGCGCTCCAGGCTACCCTCACCCGCCGCGCATAATTGACCGCCGCGGCGCCGGTGCCAAAGATCCCGGCCAGCTTGTTGGTGCCGAGCAGCGTCGCCGGCACCTCCTGCGGAAACACCGCGAAGATCACCGGCACCTGGATCAGGCCGCCGCCGCCGACCACCGCATCCACCAAACCAGCCAAAAAGGCTGCGCAACCGAGCATCACGAAATCAATCATTGGTACGCTTAAGACACCGAGGGACAGCCGCATATTGTACGTAAGAAATGGCGCCAATGCTGCCTTACGTCCACACCGCCATTGGTGTAAGCTTGCCTGAACGACCAACGCGTCCCGGGGCCCCCATGAAAGAGTTCGCTTCGTTCAGCTTCAGCACCGTCCCCCAGCTCATCTCGGAAACCGGCGCCGCGCGCCAGCTCGGCCAGCACATCGCCGCCCGCTTCCCGTCGGCCCGCCGCGCGCTGCTCGTGACCGACCCCGGCTTCCTCGCCACCGGGCTGGTCGAAGCGCCGATGCACGACCTCGAGAAGCACAACATCGCGGTGCACCTGTACTCGGACGTCGTGGCCGATCCGCCCGAGGCCGTGGTCCAGCACGCGGTGGCCTTCGCGCGCAAGCGCGATATCGACATCGTGATCGGCCTCGGCGGCGGCAGCTCGATGGATGTGGCCAAGCTGATCGCGGTACTGGCCGCCGGCGACCAGCCGCTCAAGCAGATCTACGGCATCGGCAACGTAAAAGGGGAACGCCTGCCGCTGGTCCAGGTACCGACCACCGCCGGCACCGGGTCC
>DASRXO010000445.1:0-3491 GCA_035654095.1 Telluria sp. | reverse complement strand
CCGGCCACGGTCCTCAACGGCTACGTGGCGAACCATCCGGCCACCGCCTACCGCCTCGCCGCGATCGAGAAATCGGTGGCCGAGGTCAAGTCGAAACAAGCCGCCAAGAAGCCGCTGCTGCCATGAGAAAGCTGATCCTGCTGCTGTTGTCGGCGCCGCTGCTGGCGAATGCGGCGCAGTGGGCCAAGGTCGGCTCGCTGGCCGGCGCCGATTCGTACATCGACAAGGCCAGCACGATCAAGACCGACAAGGGCTACAAAGTGTGGTCGCTGGTGTCGTACGCGGCGCCGCAGGCCACGCCCGACGGCACCTCCTACCTGTCGGCCAAGGCCCTGCACCTGTATGCCTGCGCCGAACGCACCACCACCCTGCTGACCAAGGTGTACTACGGCGAGGCGATGGGCAAGGGCGCCGTCGCGGAGAGCTTCAAGTACGAGAAATTCGACCCCGAGGACATCGTCCCCGACAGCGTCGAGGATGACGCGCTGCAGGTCATCTGCCGCGGCAAGAAACCCTGATCAGAAGTTCGGAAAGTTGGGGAAGATCTCGCCCATCACGTAGGTCAGCAGGCCGCAGAAAGCCACCGCGGCGACCAGCACCAACAGCAAACGGCCGAACTTCGGCGCGCCTTCGTCTTTTTTTGTATCATTACCCATATTCCACTCCGCGCTGAATCCGTCAGCGCACAGTATATTCGATCATGGACAGCATAGACCTTGAAGTATTGAAGACCGCCGCCGGCTGGATCGCCGCCGGCCATCGCTGCCAGCTGGTCACGGTAATCAAGACCTGGGGCTCGAGCCCGCGCCCGATCGGCGCCACGCTGGCCATCTGCGACGACGGCAGCGTGGTCGGCTCGGTCTCGGGCGGCTGCATCGAGGACGACCTGATCGAACACGTGCGCCGGCACGGCATTAGCCGCAGCGTGCCCGAGATCGTCAGCTACGGCATCAGCGCCGACGAGGCGCACCGCTTCGGCCTGCCCTGCGGCGGCACCATCGAACTGGCGATCGAGCCGCTGTCGGCCGCCAGCGCCGTCGCCGAACTGCTCGAGCGCCTTGAACGCCACGAACTGCTGGAGCGCCGGCTCGAGCTGGCGACCGGTGCGGTCACCCTGCAGCCGGCGGCGCCGGGCGCGGTCCAGCACATCGCCGGCGGCGTGCTGTCGACCGTGCATGGCCCGCGCTGGCGCCTGTTCATCATCGGCGCCGGCCAGCTCTCGCGCTTCCTGGCGCAGATCGCCAGCGCGATGGACTACTACGTCACCGTCTGCGATCCGCGCGAGGAATACCGCGCCGGCTGGCAGTTGCCGGGCGTCCAGCTGGTGCACGTGATGCCGGACGACCTGGTGATCGACGCCAAGCTCGACCACCGCAGCGCGGTCGTGGCGCTGACCCACGATCCCAAGCTGGACGACCTGGCGCTGATGGAAGCGCTCAAGTCGGACGCCTTCTACGTCGGCGCGATCGGCTCGCGCGTGAACAACGCCAAGCGCCGCGAGCGGCTCAAGGAATTCGACCTGAACGACGAACAGCTGGCGCGCCTGCACGGCCCGATCGGCCTGTACATCGGCAGCAAGACGCCGGCCGAGATCGCGATCTCGATCATGGCCCAGCTGACCGCGGTGAAGAACGGCGTGCCGGACGAGCTGCAGGTGCAGCACGCCGCCGCGCTGACGCCGCCGACCGAGGATCTGTGCGCGCGCCACTAAGGCGCGAATTCAAAAGCAAGAACCGGGTGGCGTGGGGTGCGATGTCGCGCCAGACTGCCGCTTTGGCAATCGGAGTGACACCATGAACACCGCGAACTTCCTGCGTCTCGTCCTGCTGGCCGCCATCTGGGGCAGCTCCTTCCTGTTCATGCGCATCGCCGCGCCGGTACTGGGGCCGGCCGTGCTGATCGAATACCGGGTCGCGTTCGCCGCCATCTTCCTGCTTGCGGTCGGCCTGCTGCTCAAGAAGCGGCTCGACCTGCGCGCGCACTGGAAGCATTACCTGATCCTCGGCTTCTTCAACTCGGCCCTGCCCTTCCTGCTGTTCGCGTTCGCCGCGCGCACGCTGTCGGCGTCGGTGCTGTCGGTGCTGAACGCCACCGCGCCGATGTGGGGCGCGCTGATCGGCGCCGTGTGGTCGCGCCAGGCGATCGGTGCGCGCACCGGCCTGGGGCTGGTACTCGGCACGGTCGGCGTGGCGCTGCTGGTCGGCTTCGACCATGTCAGCTCCCAGCCCGGCGCCGGCATCGCGCTGATCGCGGCGCTGGCCGCGGCCTTCAGCTACAGCGTGGCCAGCAGCTACACCAAGACCGCCAAGAGCGTCGAGCCGTTCGCCAACGCGCACGGCAGCATGTGGGCCTCGGCCCTGCTGGTGATCCCCGCGCTGCCCTTCTTCCCATCGCCGGGCGAGCCGACCATCGGCATCATGGCCGCGGCGCTGGCGCTCGGCGTGATGTGCAGCGGGATCGCCTACATCCTGTACTTCCGCCTGATCCAGGATGTGGGACCGACGTCGGCGCTGACGGTCACCTTCCTCAATCCGCTGTTCGGCATCCTGTGGGGCGCGCTGTTCCTGCACGAGGTGATCGGCTGGTACACCATCGCCGGCTCGGCGATCGTCATCGCCGGCACCGCGCTGGTCACCGGTTTCCGTCCCAACTTCGGGGCCCGCGCCGTGGCGCCGGCGCCCACCAGCTGCAAATAAGGCGCCGCTTGCAGCAGTTTTCGATCGCCCTGCCGACCGGCTACCGCGCCGCCGACGTCCTCGCTTTCCACGGCCGCGATGCCGAGGGCGTCGCCGAGCAGGTCGCGCCCGGCCGCATCCGCAAGGGGGTGCTGCTGGACGGCGTGCCGATCGTGCTCGACGTCGCGCTCGCGGCCGACGAGGCGCACTGCAGCATCGACGCCGAGGGCGCGCTCACGCCGCGCGCGGCGCAGCAGGTGGACGAGGCCCTGCTCAACATCCTCGGCCTGCGCATCGATCCCGCGCCCTTCCTCGCGTTCGCGAAAAAGGATGCGCTGCTTGGCGCGCTGACGCGCCGGCAGCCCGGCCTGCGCATCGTGCAGTCGGCCACCATCTTCGAAGCGCTGACCTGGGCCATCATCGGCCAGCAAATCAACCTGAGTTTCGCGATCGCCCTGCGCCGCACCTTCATCCAGCAGGCCGGACGCCGACATCGCAGCGGCTTGTGGTGCTATCCGGAAGCGCGCGACGTGGCGAAGCTGGACGCCGTCGATCTCACCGGCCGCAAGTTCTCGCAATCGAAGGCCGACACCCTGCTGCGCCTGGCGCGCCTGGTCGACAGCGGCCAACTCGCGCTGGACCGCCAGGACGACGCGGCCGCCGTCTCGGCCGCGCTGCTCGCGGTGAAGGGCATCGGCCCGTGGACCGTCAACTACGCGCTGCTGCGCGGTTACGGCTATCCCGACTGCTCGCTGCACGGCGACGTGGCGATCCGCGCCGCCTTCCAGCTGCTGCTGGGCGAAGACGCCAAGCCCG
>DASRXO010000444.1:0-3555 GCA_035654095.1 Telluria sp. | reverse complement strand
ACCTGCCGGACGCGGTGTTCGTCTACCTCGCCAGCGCGCTGCCGCACAACTTCTATCTGGTCGCGGCCTGCATCGCGCTCGAGCAATTCGGCTACGGCTTCGGCTTCACGGCGATGATGCTGTACATGATCATGGTGTCGGACGGCGCCCACAAGACCGCCCATTACGCGATCTGCACCGGCTTCATGGCGCTCGGCATGATGGTGCCGGGCATGGTCAGCGGCATGATCCAGGAGACGCTGGGCTACCGGCATTTCTTCATCTGGGTCTGCCTGGCCACGATCCCGGCCTTCATCATGGCGGCGCTGGTCAAGATCGATCCGGAGTTCGGCAAGAAATGAGGCCCACATGACCCACACGCAGGGCCGCCTGGCCTCGCTCGACGCGTTCCGCGGCTTCAGCATCGCAGCCATGGTGCTGGTGAATAATCCCGGCGACTGGAGCAATCTGTATGGGCAACTCGAGCATGCGCACTGGAACGGCTGGACCTTCACCGACTGGATTTTCCCCTTCTTCCTGTTCATCGGTGGGGTCTCGATGGCGCTGTCGCTGGGCCGCCTGGCCGAGGCCGGCGCCGACAAGCCCGCGCTGCTGCGCAAGCTGGCCAAGCGCGCCTTGCTGATCTTCCTGGTCGGCTTCCTGCTCAACCTGATCCCGAACTTCAACTGGGCCGCGGTGCGGATTCCCGGCGTGCTGCAGCGGATCGCCCTGTGCACCCTGCTGGCCGCGCCGATCGTCGTGGTTTGCAGCTGGCGCCAGCAACTGGCGTGGATCGCCGCCCTGCTCGCGGGCTACAGCGTGCTGATGCTGGCGGTGCCGGTGCCGGTGCCCGGCATCGGCGCCGGCGTGCTCGAGCCGGGCAAGGATGTCGGCGCCTGGGTCGACCGCATGCTGCTCGGCGGCCACCTGTGGGTGCAATCGAAGACCTGGGATCCGGAAGGGCTGGTCAGCACCATCCCGGCGCTGTGCAGCCAACTGTTCGGCGTGCTGGCCGGGCGCTGGCTGCTGTCGCGCGTGGGGCGCACCGAGCAGACCGTGTGGATGCTGCTGGCCGGCTTGCTGCTGCTGTGGCTGGGCGCGATCCTCGACAGCGTGCTCATGCCGATCAACAAGAGCCTGTGGACCACCTCCTTCTGCCTGTTCATGACGGGCTGGGCGCTGGTAGTGTTCTCGGCGTTTTACTGGCTGCTGGACGTCAACCCGCACGCCGCCGTGCGCGCGGCGGCGGCGCGCTGGTGCCGGCCCTTCATCATCTACGGGATGAACGCGCTGTTCATCTTCGCGCTGTCCGGTCTGATCGCCAAGATGCTCGGCTTTATCAAGTTCACGCAGCCCGACGGCAGCAAGCTGGCGCTGGGCCGCCTCTTGTACGCGCCGATCCGCGATCTGCCGATTGCGCCGGTCAACACCTCTTTGCTTTATGCTGTGCTGTTTAACGGCCTCATGTTTGGGATTGCCTGGCTCATGTGGCGCAACAAATGGTTTGTGAAAGTTTGACAATGCAGCCTGATTTGAAACGACGCGCGTTCGCGCTGGCGGGCGTGGCCGGTGGCCTGGCCCTGAGTGGTTTGTTGAGCAGTTGTACCACCGTCAAGCCTGCTGCGCCCGGCGCGCCGGTGCAAGCGGTGCCGACGCTGCCGCCGGCCGCGGTCCCGGCCGGCGCCGACGCCCAGCCGCCGGCCGCGCCGCGCGAATTTCGCGCCGCCTGGGTCTCGACCGTGGCGAATATCGACTGGCCGACCAGGCCCGGCCTGAGCGCGGCCCAGCAGCAGGCCGAAGCGCTCGCCATCCTCGACCGCGCCAAGGCGCTGAACCTGAATGCGATCGTGCTGCAGGTGCGGCCGAGCGCGGATGCAATCTACCCGTCCAGCCTCGAACCGTGGACCGAATTCCTGAGCGGCACCCAGGGCGTCGCGCCGCGCCCGCTGTACGACCCGCTCAAGTTCTGGGTCGCCGAGGCGCATGCGCGCGGGCTCGAGCTGCATGCCTGGTTCAACCCCTACCGCGCGCGCCATTCGACCGCCAAGTCGCCGCTGTCGAACGACCATATCGCCAAGACCCATCCGGAGGCGGTGAAGAGCTACGGCAAATTCCTGTGGATGGACCCGGGCGAGGAGGCGGCCTCGAAGCAGACGCTGGACGTGGTGCTCGACGTGGTGCGCCGCTACGACATCGACGGCGTGCACATCGACGACTATTTCTACCCCTACCCGATCGAAGCGCCGAACGCGGCGGGCGAGGCGGCGGCGCTGGAGGCTGGCAACGGCGCGGCCAAGGCCGAGCTCGACTTCCCGGACCAGCCTTCCTGGCAGCGCTACCTGTTGGGCGGTGGCCAGCTCGACCGCGCCAGCTGGCGGCGCCAGAACGTCAACCGCCTGATCGAAGCGCTGTACACCGGCATCCACAAGGAAAAGAACTGGGTGCGCTTCGGCATCAGCCCGTTCGGACTGGGCCGGCCCGACCGCCGCCCGCCCGGGATCGCCGGCTTCAGCCAGTACGACAAGCTGTACGCGGACGCCGAGCTGTGGCTCGAGAACGGCTGGGTCGACTACTTCACGCCCCAGTTGTACTGGCCGATCGCCCAGGCGCCGCAGGCCTACGACGTGCTGCTCGACTACTGGCTGGCGCAAAACCGCAAGGGCCGCCACGTCTGGCCGGGCCTGTACACCAGCCGCATCGGCGCGCCGAGCAAGGATTACCCGCCGGAAGAAATCCTCCAGCAAATCGGCGTGACGCGCACGCGCCCGGCTGCGACCGGGCATGTGCATTTCAGCATGGCGGCGCTGATGGACAACCGCAAGGGCATCGGCGACCAGCTCAAGGCCGGCCCGTACGCGGGCCCGGCGCTGGTGCCGGCCACGCCCTGGCTGATGGGCGAACCGCCCGGCGCGCCGGCGGTCAGCGCCAAACGCGGCGCCGGCGGGATCAGGCTGCAACTGACGGCGGGCAAGGCCAACGCCCAGTATGCGATCTGGACGCGCTATGGCGACGCGTGGCGCTTTGCGGTCGCGCCGGCGTCCAAGGTCGACTGGCTGGTGGCGGACGACGCCACGCTGGGCGCGGCCAGCGCGGTGGTCGTCAGCGCGGTCGACCGCCTCGGCAACGAGAGCGTGCGCATCTCGGTGCTGGGCAAGCAGGCCGGCGGTTAAGCCCTCATAACCTTTTGTCATGTGAACACCGCAAGCTTTCATTCGCGCACTGCCGCGCTTGGCCGTACACTCATCGCAACCCCACACTGGAGCGGCTGAAGGGCAAGGCACCGACATGTTGAACCGAGAAATCGACCCGCGCGGCGAACTGGGCCTGGGCATCGATGCCGGCGGCACCCAGACCCGCTGGGCGCTGGCCGCGCCCGACGGCGCCATCCTGGCCGAGGGCCAGGTCGCCGGCCTGTCGGCCCTGCAGATGAGCAGCGCCGCGGGCCGCCAGACCGTGCACGCCAATTTCGCGGCGCTGGCCAAGGCCGTGCTGGCGCATGGCCGCCCGGCCCGCATCCGCGCCGGCATGACCGGCTTCGGCGGCGACGGCGAGCAGCTGCAGCGCTGGCTGGCCGAG
>DASRXO010000443.1:0-3940 GCA_035654095.1 Telluria sp. | reverse complement strand
CTCGTGCGCGGCGCGGCCCGCGTTGCGCCGCAACGTCACGTTCCACGCCAGTTGCGCCGAGGCCGAACAGGCCGGCTTCCGGCCCTGCCTGCGCTGCAAGCCGGACCAGCCGCCGCTGGCCGAGCGCCATGCGCAGGTGGTGGCCAAGGCCTGCCGCCTGATCGACGCCGCCGACGAAGAGCTCGACCTCGACAGCCTGGCCGCGGCCTGCGGCATGAGCCGCTTCCACTTCCACCGCATCTTCAAGAGCCATACCGGGATCACGCCCAAAGCGTATGCCGCCGCGCAGCGCGCGCAGCGCGTCAAGCAGGGCCTGGGCCGGGCCGCGACGGTGACCGAAGCGATCTATGCGGCCGGCTTCAATTCGAGCGGCCGGTTCTACGCGACGGCCGACGGGGTGCTTGGCATGAGCCCGAAAAAATTCCGCGCCGGCGGCAGCGGCACCAGCATCCGCTTCGCGATCGGCGCCTGTTCGCTGGGCGCGATCCTGATGGGCGACGATCCCGAGGCGCTGGCGCGCGACCTGCAGGACCGCTTCCCGAACGCCGAACTGCGCGGCGCCGAAGCCGATTTCGAAGCCACGGTGGCCAAGGTGGTGGGGCTGGTCGAAGCGCCCGCGATCGGGCTCGATTTGCCGCTCGACGTACGCGGCACCGCCTTCCAGCAGCGCGTGTGGCAGGCGCTGCGCGAGATCCCGTCGGGGCAGACCGTCAGCTACGGCGCGCTGGCCGAGCGCATCGGACTGCCGTCGGGCGCGCGCGCGATTGCCGGCGCCTGCGCGGCGAACCCGGTGGCGGTGGCGATTCCCTGCCATCGGGTGGTGCGCAACGACGGCTCGGTGTCGGGCTACCGCTGGGGCGTCGAGCGCAAGCACGCCTTGCTCAAGCGCGAGAGTGGCGAATGAAGGTCGCGGCGCTGGACTGGGCGCGCATCGCCGACGATCTCGATGCGCATGGCTGCGCGGTGGTGCCGGGCTTGTTGGCGGCGGCCGATTGCGCGGCCTATGTCGCGGCCTACGACGACGAGCGCCGCTACCGCAGCCGGGTGGTGATGGAGCGGCATGGATTCGGGCGCGGCGAGTACCGCTACTTCGGCTATCCGCTGCCGGCCGGGCTGGCGCGGCTGCGCGCGGCCCTGTATCCGCCGCTGGCCGCGATCGCGAACCGCTGGCATCAAGTGCTGGGGATCGAGGAGCGCTTTCCCGCGGCGCACGCCGACTACATCGCGCGCTGCCATGCGGCCGGGCAGTTGCGGCCGACGCCCCTGATCTTGCGCTACCGCGAGGGCGACTACAACTGCCTGCACCAGGATTTGTATGGCGCGCAGGTGTTTCCGCTGCAGGTCGCGGTGCTGTTGTCGGCGCCGGGGGAGGATTTCAGCGGCGGCGAGTTGGTGCTGACCGAGCAGCGGCCGCGCATGCAGTCGCGCGCCGAGGTGGTGCCGCTGGGACGCGGCGACGGCGTGATTTTCGCGGTGAGCCAGCGTCCGGTGAACGGCGCGCGCGGCGCGTACCGGGTCAACATGCGGCACGGCGTGAGCCGGCTGCGCGCGGGGACGCGGCATACGCTGGGGATCATCTTCCACGACGCCAGCTAACCGTAAAAACCGTAAAACCGGGGACAGACCACTGTTTCGCGAAAACCGGGGACAGACCACCATTTCGACTGTTGCACCCACTTTCACCTTGCTTGATGACTAGTTTCTGCCCCGCCTGCCGCCTTGCCGAGGCACCACTTCGCGCCCCAGCGCTTTCGCTACGGTATCCGTAAACTGCTTATTTCCCAGAGCGAAATTGCCGTTCGTCGCGCGCCTTACCTTGTTGATTAATCTGATCGGTAAATGCTCGCTGAAAAGCCTTCGATAGGCGCGTTCCCGGCCAAGCCGATCGTGAGCCAACTCGGTGTATATGAGATGCGGCGAAATCAGCTCGCTTGCCGCACCGTGCGCGTTGGCCCGATAGCTCGACCATGGATAGTGCGAAGGATGCGGCACGATCTGCGCCCGCACCGGGTTGAGTTCGATATACCGCTGGCAGATCAGCAAATAGCGCGCATGCTCCACCAACGATGAGCGGAACCGGCCCTCCCATAGCGTACCGCTGCGCCCATAGCGCCGATTCACATACGGGACGTAGCGCTCGCCCAGCGCCTTCATCATCGCCGCCGCGGACCGCGCATGATCGGGCGACGCCAGTAAGTGGACGTGATTGGTCATGAGCACGTACGCATGGACCTGGCAGCCGGCAGCCGCGGCGGCGATCCGCAGCATATCCAGATACACGTGATAGTCGGCGTCGGTGAAGAAACATGGTTGGCGATTATTTCCACGCTGAATGATATGCAGAGGGACATTGGCAAGAACCGGGCGAGCGCGTCTGGGCATGATGATCTACCTTCGAGAGACGGAAATCGCTCAACGCTATCCCACGCAAAGTGCACGCTACACGACCCGCGTCAATCGGACGCGCTTCCCCGTTGTTTAAGGCGAAATCGAAGCAAACCAGCCGAAATGGTGGTCTGTCCCCGGTTTTCGGCAAATAGTGGTCTGTCCCCGGTTTGTCGGTTTTCGATTTGACCATTTTGCAAACTTCTATACACTCTCCTTCTTGCTTTCGAATCCCACGGAGAGTCCGATGCGCATGTTCCCCCTGCTGTGTTCGCTGCTGGCTGCGTTGCCCGCCGCATATGCCGATACCATCATCGACAACGCCAATGGCTATACCCTCGACAGCAAGAACCAGCTGCTGCAGTTCGCCTCGCTCGCCTTCGACGACAAGGGCCGCATCCTGGCGCTCGGCAGCGCGGCCCAGGTCGCCGCCAAGGTCCCCCGGGCGCGCCATGTGGATATGCAGGGCAAGACCGTCCTGCCCGGCCTGATCGACGCCCACGGCCACGTGTTCGGCCTCGGCGACCAGCTGACCCGGCTCGACCTGGCCGGCAGCGCTTCGCTGGCCGCCGCCCTCGCCGCGGCCGCCGACTACGCGCGCGCCAACCCGACCCTGACCTGGCTGCGCGGCCGCGGCTGGAACCAGGAAATCTGGAAGCTGGGCCGCTTCCCGACCGCCGCCGAACTCGACAGCGCGGTGGCCGACCGCCCGATGTGGCTGGAACGCGTCGACGGCCACGCCGGCTGGGCCAACAGCCGCGCGCTGCAACTGGCCGGCATCGGCGACGCCACCCCGGACCCGGCCGGCGGCAAGATCATGCGCGACGCGCACGGCAAGGCCACCGGCGTGCTGGTCGACGCGGCGCAAGGCCTGGTCCGACGCGTGCTGCCGCCGCAGACCGACGCCGAAGCCCGCGTCGCGCTCGACCGCGCGCTGGCGCAGATCGCCAAGGTCGGCCTGACCAGCGTGCACGACGCCGGTATCACGGTCGGCCAGGACCGCCTGTACCGCGACTACGCCGACCACGGCAAGCTCACCGCCCGCGTCTACGCGATGATCGGCGGCGTCGAACAGGACTTCGACCAGCTCTCGGCCAAGGGCCCGCTGCTGTCCTACGCCGACGACAGGTACGCGCTGCGTGCGGTCAAGCTGTACGCCGACGGCGCCCTCGGCAGCCGCGGCGCCGCGCTGATCGCGCCCTACAGCGACGAGCCGTCCTCGCACGGCCTGCTGTTTCGCGCCGACGCCGACATCCACGCGATGATGGCGAAGGCCGTGGCCAAGGGCTACCAGGTCAACGTGCACGCGATCGGCGACGCCGGCAACCGCCAGATCCTCGACGGCTACGCCAAGCTGGCGCAGCAGCCCGGCCTGCGCCACCGCATCGAACACGCGCAGGTCGTGAGCCTGTCCGACATCGCGCGCTTCAAGACCCTCGATATCATCCCCTCGATGCAGCCGACCCACGCGACCTCCGACAAGAACATGGCCGAACAGCGCATCGGCCCGGAGCGCATCAAGGGCGCGTATGCGTGGCGCAGCTTCCTGCAGCAG
>DASRXO010000442.1:0-4838 GCA_035654095.1 Telluria sp. | reverse complement strand
CGCGACATCCCCGAAGAGAAGGCGATGGACTACGTGTTCGGCTACTCGGTCTACAACGACACCACCTCGCGCGAAGTGCAGCAAAAGCGCCATGGCGGCCAGTGGTTCAAGGGCAAGAGCCTCGACGGCCACGGCCCGATGGGCCCGTGGATCGTGACCGCGGCCGGCGTCTCGCTGGACGACGTGCGCGTCATCTCGCGTATCAACGGCGTCGAGAAGCAGAACGCCAGCTACAAGCAGATGTTCTTCAAGATCCCGCGCATCATCGCCGAGCTGTCGCGCGGTATGACGCTCGAGGCCGGTGATATCATTGCCACCGGCACCCCGTCGGGCGTCGGTTTTGCGCGCAAGCCGCAGGAGTTCCTGAAGCTGGGCGACATGATGGAAACCGAGATCACGGGCGTCGGCATCATCCGTAATCCAATTGGTTCTTATATCTGAAGCACAAACCGGCGGCCGTCCAGCTAGCCTGGGCGGCGCCGTACGCGCCGGCGCGGGCAGCACTCCGCGCGCGGCCGCATCACACCGAGGAAACCCGTGAAACTCACCCTCAACGTCAACACCCACAAGCAAGTGGTCGACATCGCGCCGGACACGCCGTTGCTGTACGCGCTGCGTAACGACCTCCAACTCAACGGACCCAAGTTCGGCTGCGGCCTGGCCCAGTGCGGCGCTTGCACGGTCCACATCGACGGCGAAGTGGCGCGCGCCTGCGTGACGCCGGTCGGCAGTGTGGCGGGCAAGAAGATCACCACCATCGAAGGCCTGGGCACGGCGGATAAGCCGGACCCGGTGCAAGCCGCGTTCATCGCCGAGCAAGCCGGACAGTGCGGCTATTGCCTGAACGGCATGGTGATGGCGACCTCGGCCCTCCTGAAAACCAACAAGAATCCCAGCGATGCCGACATCCGCGCCGCACTGAACGGCAATCTGTGCCGCTGCGGCACGCATGTGCGCATCCTGCGCGCGGTCAAGCGCGCGGCCAACACCCTGAACGGCGGTGCGGCATGAGTGCGCCGTCGCCATCGCGGCGCGCCTTCCTGCAGGCCGGCGGCGCTGTCGTCGTCTCGTTCGCCCTGCCCGGACTGGCCCTGGCCCAGACCTCGACCCCGAAAGAAAAACTGGGCCTGTACGACGGTCTCGATTCCTGGCTCGCGGTCGGCCAGGACGGCAGCGTCACGGTCTATTGCGGCAAGGTGGAACTGGGCACCGGCGTGAAGACCGGCCTGTCCCAGATCGTCGCCGAGGAACTCGATTTCCCGGTCGCGCGCATCCGCATGATCATGGGCGATACCGCGCTCGTGCCGGACCAGGGCACGACCACCGGCAGCAAGACCACCCAGATGGGCGGCCCGCAATTGCGGCGCGCCGCGGCCGAAGCGCGCGCCGTGCTGGCCGAACTCGCGGCCGCGAAACTGGGCGTGAGCGCCGACGCCATCGGCATCCGCGAGGGCGTCGCTTTTGTGAAGGCCGCGCCGCAACAGCACGTCAGCTTCACCGAATTATTGGGCGGCAAACGCTTCGAGCGCAAGCTGACCCAGCACGCCAAACTCAAGCCGATCGCCGACTACACCGTGGTCGGCCAGCCGGTGGCGCGGGTCGACCTGCCGGCCAAGGCCACCGGTGCGTTCGAATACGTGCACAACATCCGCTTGCCGGGCATGCTGCATGGCCGCGTGGTGCGGCCGGCCGCGATCGGCGCGACGCTGGTGCGCGTCGATGAAGCCTCGGTCAAGAAGCTCGGCGTGCGCGTGGTCACGCGCGGCAATTTCGTCGGCGTGGTGGCGAAGCGCGAAGAAACCGCGATCGCCGCGGCGCGCGCGCTGAAGGTCGAATGGGCCTTGCCGGCGAATGCCGGCGAGAGCATCGACATCCATCGCGAACTGCGCACTTATCCGACCGAAACGCAAAACGTCAAGGCCAATGGCGACACCCCCGCCGCACTGGCCCAAGCCGCGAAGATCGTCAAGGCGAGCTACGCCAGCCCGTTCCAGATGCACGGCTCGATCGGCCCCTCGTGCGGCGTGGCCGACGTGCGCGACGGCGCCGCCACCGTCTGGTGCGGCACCCAGCACAGCTTCGGCCTGGTCAGCGCGGTGGCCAAGCTGCTCGCCATCCCGGCCGACAAGGTGCGCGTGGCATGGACCGAAGCCTCGGGCTGCTACGGCCACAATGGCGCCGACGATTCGGCGGTCGATGCCGCGCTGCTGTCGCAGGCGGTCGGCAAGCCGGTGCGGGTGCAATGGATGCGCCACGACGAACACGGCTGGGAACCGAAAGGCCCGGCGATGGTCATGGACCTGGCCGCCGGCGTCGATCCGGACGGCAACATCGTGGCCTGGGACTTCATCAACATCACCTCGACCCACAGCACGCGGCCGCGCCATCAAGCGGGCAATACGCTGGGCGGCTTGCTGACCGGCCATGAGCCCAACTACGAGCTGTCGAACGGCGGCCGCAATGCCGACGTCAGCTATGTCTTCGGCGCCAAGCGCGTGCAGATCCGCTATCACAAATCGAGCCCGCTGCGGCCGTCCGCGTTGCGCGGGCTGTCGGCCTATCCGCACACCTTCGCCAATGAATCCTTCATGGACGAACTGGCGGCGGGCGCCAAGGCCGACCCGATCGCGTTCCGGCTGCGCTACCTGAAGGACGAGCGGGCGCGCACCGTGATCGCCACCGTGGCCAAGCTGGCCAAGTGGCAGGCCGGGCCATTCGAGACGGCCGCCGGCGGCGACCTGATGCGCGGGCGCGGCATCGCGTTTTGCCAGTACGAGAACGAGAACGCCTACGTGGCCGTGGTGGCCGAGGTCGAGGTCGCCCGTTCCACCGGCCTGGTGCGCGTCAAGCGCATGTACGCGGCCCAGGATTGCGGCTTGATCGTCAATCCGGACGGCGTGCGCAACCAGGTCGAAGGCTGCCTGGTGCAGGGCATGAGCCGCGCGCTGTTCGAGGAAGTCGCGTTCAACCGCGGCGGCACCACCGCGACCGACTGGTTCTCCTACCCGATCGCGCGCTTCGACGACGTGCCCGAGGTGGTCGAAGTCGCACTCGTCAACCGCCTCGACAAACCCTCGGTCGGCGCCGGCGAAGCCAGCACCTGCCCGGTCGCGGCGGCCATCGGCAATGCGATCTTCCATGCCACCGGCGCGCGCCTGCGCGCATATCCGTTCACCCCCGAGCGCGTCAAAGGCGCGCTCGCCACGCTACCCAACCCGGGAACCCGCGCATGAAAACCTTGTCAGCATTCTGTCTTTCCGCCGGCCTCGCGCTGGCGGCCCTCGCGCCGGCCGGCGCCGAAGAACTCAAGCTCTACGCGGCGGCCGGCGTCAAGGCGCCGGTGGAGCAGATGGCGGCCGACTTCGAACGCTCCACCGGCCACAAGATCGCCCTGGTGTTCGATACCGCCGGCGCCGCCGAGCAGCGCTTCCTGGCCGACAGCGGTGCAACCTTCCTGGTGACCACCAAGCTGCGGGTCAACGCGGCCGAAAAGAAGGGCAAGCTGCAGCAGGGTACGACCAGCGTGGTCGGCGACACGGTCGGCGGTTTCGCCGCGCCGCCGGGCCATCCCAAGCCGGACATCTCGACTCCCGCGAAGCTGAAGGCGGCCCTGCTCGCTGCGCCGCACATCGTGTTCTCCGACCCGGTGCGCGGCGCGACCGTGGGCGCGCATTTCCTGAAGGTCATTGAAGCGCTCGGCATCAAGGACCAGGTCTTGAAGAAGGCCACGCTGGCCAAGGACGGGGTCGAGACCATGCGCCTGGTCCTCGACGGCAAGGCCGAGCTCGCCGTTACCCAGCTCAGCGAAATCATCCAGGCGAATCCTGGTGCGCTGGTGGGGCCGTTCCCGCCCGAGTTCGACCTCGCCACCACCTACGCACTGTGGCTGCGCAAGGACGCATCGCCCGGTGCGCTGGCCTTCGCCAAGCTCATCACCAGCCCGGCCGAACGCGCCAAGCTGGCCGAACACGGACTGCGCGCGCCGCAATAGCCGCCTCCCTTCACTCCTTGCAGCTCAGCACAGGCGCCTTTGGGGCGCCTTTTTTTTCTTGACAGGGTGGCGCGCGCAGCGTATAACACCATTTAGTTATACAACTACATGGTTATATAAATGCAGGCTGATTCCCTCAGCGCCGTTTTTTCCGCGCTCGCCGACCCGACGCGGCGCGCCATCCTGGCCCGCCTCGGCAGCGGCGACCTGAATGTCACCGAACTGGCGAAGCCTTTCGCGATGAGCCAGCCGGCGATCTCCAAGCACCTCAAGGTGCTCGAGAGCGCCGGCCTGATCAGCCGTGGACGGGCCGCCCAGTCGCGCCCGTGCCGGCTGGAGGCGGCGCCGCTGAAGCAAGCCGCGGCCTGGGTCGAGGACTACCGCCGCTACTGGGAGCAGAGCTTCGACCGTTTGGACGACTATTTGATCGACCTTCAACAACAGGAGATTCATCATGAACAAGATAAATGAGCTGCCCGTGCATAGCGAGCGCGAGCTGACGATCACGCGCCTGTTCAAGGCGCCGCGCGCGCTGGTGTTCAAGGCCTGGACCACGCCCGAGCACCTGGCGCACTGGTCCGGGCCGCAAGGCTTCACCACCCCGCAGCACTCGATGGACTTGCGGCCGGGCGGCGCCTACCGCGCCTGCCTGCGCGCGCCCGACGGCAGCGAGCATTGGGTGCAGGGCGTGTACCGCGAGATCGCCGCGCCGGAGCGGCTGGTGTTCACCCATGCGTGGGAAGACGCGAACGGCCATCCCGGCCACCAGACCCTGGTCACGGTCACCTTCGCCGACCATGGCGGGCAGACCATGATGACCTTCCACCAGGCCGAGTTCGACTCGGTG
>DASRXO010000441.1:0-3694 GCA_035654095.1 Telluria sp. | reverse complement strand
AAGCACGGGCGCGACAAGCCGATCCCCTTCGGCCCCTACCTGGCCGCCGCGGGCCTGATCGCACTGTTGTGCGGCCCCCAGATCGCGCGCTACTCGCAAGCCTTGCTGGGCTAGCCGCATGGGTGCCGGCGAGGAGCGCATGGAAACTCGGCAAGCCCAGCCCTTCAGCGTCGGACTCACCGGCGGCATCGGTTGCGGCAAGAGCACGGTGGCCGACCTGTTCGCCGCGCGCGGCGCCAGCGTGGTCGACACCGACCTGATCGCGCATGCCCTGACCGCCCCCCATGGCGCGGCGATGCCGGCCATCGTGGCCGCCTTCGGCGCCGGCTATGCGAGCGCCGACGGCGCGCTCGACCGCGCCAGGATGCGCGCGCTGGCCTTTTCCGATCCCGACGCGCGCCAGCGTCTCGAACACATCCTGCATCCCCTGATCCGCGACGCCACCGCGGCCGCCGCCGCCGCCGCCACCGGCCCCTACGTCCTGTACGTGGTGCCGCTGCTGATCGAATCGGGCAACTGGCGCGCGCGCGTGAGCCGCATCCTGGCCGTCGATTGCCCCGAAAACCTGCAAATTTCGCGGGTGGTGGCCCGCAATGGCTTGCAAGAAGCGCAAGTCAAGGCCATCATGGCGGCACAAGTGTCGCGCCAGGCCCGGCTGGCCGCGGCCGACGACGTCATCCTCAACGACGACGGCATCGGCGCGCTGGTCCCGCAAGTGGAGCGCCTGCACCGGAATTACCTCGCATTTTCGGAAGGAATGGAAGCAATACCAAGGGAGCGTTTGTAATTTTGTCTTGCTTGGTTCAGAATCACGGGGATTCTTCTCAGTCCACATGTAAAGGGATGTCATTTTGATCGTCTACGAATACCCTTTCAACGAGCGCATACGCACGTTGTTGCGGCTGGAAGACCTGCATGAGAAATTCAAGTTCTTTGTCCAACAAGAACACCCGATGCAACATCATGTGGCGCTGGCGACCATTTTCGACATGCTCGAAGTCGCCGGCCGCGCCGACCTCAAGTCGGACCTGCTGCAGGAGCTGGAACGCCAGAAGCAAAGCCTGCTCGGCTACCGCTCGAATCCGAACGTGGCCGCCGACATGCTCGACGCCGTGCTGGGCGAAGTCGAAGCGGTCAGCGCCGCGCTGGTCGCGGCCCAGGGCAAGACCGGCCAGAACGTGCGCGACAATGAATGGCTGATGAGCATCCGCGGCCGCACCATCATCCCCGGCGGCGCCTGCGAATTCGACCTGCCCTCGTACTACGCGTGGCAGCAGCGGCCGGCCGAACAGCGCTACAATGACATCATCGCCTGGTTCGCCCCGCTGGCGCCGCTGTTCGACGCCCTGTCGCTGGTGCTGCGCTTGCTGCGCGACTCGGGCGGCCCGGTCAAGATGATCGCGATCGCGGGCAGTTACCAGCAAATGCTGCAAGGGAAAATCTACCAGATGCTGCGCCTGACCGTGGACCAAAGCACTGGCGCGATTCCCGAGATCTCGGCCAATAAATACATGTTGTGGGTCCGCTTCACGACGCAAGGCGGCGACCTCAAACCGAAGCCGCTGGAAGACGACGTGCCCTTCGAACTCACGCTCTGCAACTTTTAACGCTGTTAGTCAATGCCATGGTTACCGTAGTGCGCTGCCCTACCTGTTCGAAAAAAGTCGAATGGACTGAAGTCAACAAGTACCGCCGGTTCTGTTCAGAGCGCTGCAAGCAGATCGACCTGGGCGCCTGGGCCGAAGAGCAGTACACGATCCCCGGCGCCACCCCCACCGACCCGCTGGACGACCCGCTGGCCGACGACTGATCCCCTGGAGCCGCCATGCCGCTCGTGACCCTGACTGTCCGCCAACCCAAGAGCGCCGCCTTCAAGGCCAGCGTGTTCGATGCCGTGCACGGTGCGCTGGTGGCCTCCGGCGTGCCGGCCACCGACAAGTTCCAGCGCGTGCTCGAACTGGGCGCCGAGGACTTCCGTTTCGATCCCGGCTATCCCGACCTGACCGCGGCGCGCAACGAGGACTTCGTGCTGATCGAAATCCTGTGGTCGGTCGGGCGCAGCGTGAAGGTCAAGAAGAAGTTCCTCGACGAGCTGATGACGACCCTGCGCGGCGCCGGTTTCGATCCCGAAAACGTGATGGTCTGTTTCAAGGAAACGAGCTGGGAAAACTGGTCCTTCGGCGGCGGCCGCCTGATCCACACCTGATGCGCCGGCCGCTTCAGGCGGTCAGGCCCTGGGGTAGTACGATCGGCTTGTTGCTGCGGCCGTAGCGGTCCATGAACAGGCCTTCGAGCCCGATCTCCGGCTGGCGGCCCGACACGATATCGGCCAGCACCCGGCCCGAGCCGCAGGACATGGTCCAGCCCAGGGTACCGTGGCCGGTATTGAGGAACAGGTTGCGGAACGGCGTCGGGCCGATCACCGGCGTGCCGTCCGGCGTCATCGGGCGCAGGCCGCACCAGAATTTGGCCTGGGTGGTGTCGCCGCCTTGCGGGAACAGGTCGGTCACCGAATGCACCAGCGTCTCGCGACGCGCGGCGTGCAGACTCAGGTCGTAGCCCGCGATTTCGGCGGTGCCGCCGACCCGGATGCGGTCGCCGAGGCGCGTGATCGCGACCTTGAAGGTCTCGTCCATCACCGTCGATTCGGGCGCGCCGGCGGCATCGGTGATCGGGATCGTGATCGAGTAGCCCTTGACCGGATAGACCGGAATCCGGATGCCGACCTCGCGCAGCATCAGCGGCGAGTAGCTGCCCAGCGCCAGCACGAAGGCATCGGCCTTCAGCTCGCCCAGCGAAGTGAGCACGCCGGTGATCTTGTCGGCGCCGCCTACCAGGCGCTGAATGTTGACGTTGTGTTCAAACTTGACGCCCAGGCCCGCGGCCAGCTTGGCCAGCGCCTGGGTGAACTTGAAGCAGTCGCCGGTCTCGTCGCCCGGCAGTTGCAGGCCGCCGACGAATTTGCCGCGCACCTTGGCCAGCGCCGGCTCCACGCTTTCGCAGCCCTTCTGGTCGAACAGCGAATACGGCACCCCGTACTGATCGAGCACCGCGATGTCCTTGGCCGCGCCGTCCAGCTGCTTCTGGGTGCGGAACAGCTGCAAGGTGCCCTGGCTGCGTTCGTCGTAGGCGATGCCGGTGTCGGCGCGCAGCTGCACCAGGCAATCGCGGCTGTACTCGGCCAGGCGCACCATGCGGCCCTTGTTGATGCCGTAGCTGCGGTGGTTACAGTTCATCAGCATGCGGAACATCCAGCGCCACATCTCGGGATCGAGCGCGGGCCGCACCACCAGCGGGCTATGGCGCATCAGCAGCCACTTGACCGCCTTGGCCGGAACGCCGGGACCGGCCCACGGCGCCGCGTAACCGGGCGAGACCTCGCCGGCGTTGGCGAAGCTGGTTTCCATGCCGGCCGCCGGCTGGCGGTCGATGACGGTGACTTCATGCCCGGCTTTGGCCAGGAAATACGCGGAGGTGGTGCCGATAACGCCGCTACCCAAGACGATAATTTTCACGGAGGTCCTTATGATTCGGTGCTTGCTGCCGGATAGCGCAACTGGTCCAGCCATTCAAGCAAGGGGATGGTTGCCGGCAGCAGCGGCGTGACGCCGACCGTGCCTTGCCACGCAAAGGCCTGCCCTTCCAGGCTTTGCGGTTCGCCGCGCCATTCGCGGCTGATAAAAAAATGCAGGCG
>DASRXO010000440.1:0-4390 GCA_035654095.1 Telluria sp. | reverse complement strand
TTGGCGATCTTGCCGGTCATCCAGGTGGTGACCACGGTGCCGACCAGGGTCGCGATGCCGAGCGAGGCGCCGGCCACCAGCACCACCATGCGCAGCGATTCGAATTGCAGGAAGGCGACCAGGCCGGTGGCGATTGTGATCAGCAGCGGCCCGAAGTAAGGCATGATGTGCATCAGGCCTGCGACGATGGCCCAGGCGCCCGCGTTCTCGAGCCCGATCGCGCGCAGCGCCACCCACATCAACAGGGCCAGCAAGGCATTCGTGACGAGCAGCATGAACATATAGTTCTGGATCGAGCTGTTGATGTCGTCCAGGATGTGGAGCGTGACCTTCTTGCGGCTCAGCGAGGGCCCGGTCAGCTTGACCAGCTTGCGCTTGAAGGTGTCGCCCGCCAGCAGCAGGAAGAACACCAGGAACACCACCATCGTCGCTTGCGACAGGACGGTGGCCAGCCCCATCGAGCCGGCCAGCACCCAGTCCATCACGCGGATGCTGCCGGCGCCGAGCGGCGGGCCCGGCTTGCGCCCCAGCGTGCGGCGCGGGTCGCCCGCATTCGCGGTGGCCTGTTCGATTTCCGAGGCCGCCGCCTGCATTTGCTGGATGGTGCTGGGCTGGCCATCGCCGGCGCTGGTGATCAGCTTGGTGACCTTGTGGGTGATGGCCGGCAGTTCGTCGACGATGTTCAAGAACTCGCCCTGCACCCGCTGCAGCGTGAGCGCCATGCCGGCCAGGATCGCGGCCGTGACCAGGGTCGCGCCGATCGCGCGCGGGATGTGCCAGCGTTCGAGGAAGCGCACCAGCGGGTTCAGGGTGTAGGCGATGAAGATGCCGAGCAACAGCGGCACCAGGAATTTCTGCGCCGACTGCACTGCGAACAGGAAGGCGACGGTGGCGATGATGCCGAGCGCGATGCCGCGGGCATTGACGTGGATCGGCAGCCGCAGCTGCGATCCGGTCAGGCCGGCGTCCTCGGCGTGCAGCACCAGGTCGGCGGGTTCTTCGGTGGCGGGCGGCGCCTTGGGGTCGGCAAGTTGCATGGAGTGCTCGATAAAAAAATGCCGGCCACACGGGCCGGCAGCAGGTCCGGCCCGGACGGCGGCTTATTTGATGCGGACGTCGTTCTTGACCGATGTTACACCCTTCACGCCGCGGGCGATCTCCACCGCCTTTTGCGCATCCTGCGGATTGGCGACGAAGCCGGACAGCTGGACGTCGCCCTTGAAGGTCTCGACATTGATTTCGGACGCCTTCAGGGTCGGCTCGTTGAAGATCGAGGCCTTCACCTTGGCGGTGATGACGGAATCGTCGACGTACTCGCCGGTCCCTTCCTTGGTGGGGGTCGAGGCGCAACCGGCCATGGTAGCGACGAGGGAAGCGGCAAACAGCATGGTGGCGAAGCGTTGTGCGATTTTCATGGTGGACTCCTTGGTGGTTGGTCAGTACTGCAGCTGGATGCTCGGAATGAGCGTGCGGTACGGCGGCCTACTTGCCATACTGCGATTTCGCGGCCGAGACACAACTGTCCTTGGCCGCGCCGGCAAACGCGTCGCACTTTTCCAGCGCGACTTTATATTCCGCCGTTCGTTTGTCGTCGCGCGCATCGCTGCGCGCTTCGATCGCTTTCTTGTCGGCCTTGGCGTCGGCCTGGGCCGCCACCAGCGTGGCCTTGGCCTGCTTGATGCAGACGTCCTTGTCGTTGCCGGCCAGCGCGCCGCACTTGGCCTTGTCGACGTCGTAATTGGCGGACGCGATCTTCAGGCGCGAGCCGGTGTAGGCCTTGAGCGTGTTCTTGTAGAAGGCATAGGCTTCTTGTTCGGCGCGCACGCGCGCCGCCTTGGCCGCGGCCACACACACGTCTTTCGGATTGCCGGTGATCGCATCGCATTGGGCGTGCGCGGTCTTGTAGGCGGCCGCGGCATTGTCCTTCGCCTGCTCGTAGGCGGCTTTCGCTTCGGGGGTGGCGGCGCGCGCCTGGCCGCCGTAAAACGCGACCGCGGCGCCGATCAGCAGATAGGCAAAGGTATTTTTCATCTTCTTGTCTCCAGGTGCGCCAATGGCCCATGGCTACGTTGTACGTGACTTGTCCTTACGCTTCTGTTCGCTGCCGAACACACCAATATTTAATCTTGCAAACGTGTGGCGAGCGCAACATCCGGGCGCCGCGATGGGGGTGCGGCACCGCACAGACCGGCCAAATGTTGCTGACTATCCTGAGTTCATACCTTCCCCAGGAGAACAACATGAAATCGACTCACACCATTGCAGCTGTCTTGATCACCGGCGTGGCCGCCCTCAGCGGCTGCGCCAGCAGCTCCAGCTCGCGGCCCTATGACAGCGGGGCCTACAACGGCGGCTATTCCAGCGCGCCGCAAGCCTCGGCCGGCTATGGCACCATCGATTCGATCCAGGTCACGCGCGGCTCCAGCGGCACCAGCGGTGCCGGCGCGGTGGTGGGCGGCCTGGTCGGCGGCCTGCTGGGTAACCAGGTGGGCAGCGGCAGCGGACGCACGGCGGCCACGGTGGCCGGTGCGGTCGGCGGCGCGGCGGTCGGCAATCATGTCGAGGCCAACCGCGATGCGGCGAATGGCGCCGATGTGTACCAGATCGGCATCCGCCTCGACAACGGCGACTACCGCACGATCGCCCAGGACAGCGTGTATGACCTGCGTGTCGGCAACCGGGTGCGCATCGTCGACGGCCGCGTCTACCGTTATTGATCGGGGACCATCATGGGAACCATTCTGTTAGTCATTCTCGTACTCGCCCTGATCGGCGTGCTGCCTACCTGGAACCACAGCCGCAGCTGGGGCTACGGACCGACCGGCATCACCGGCTTGCTGGTGGTGGTGCTGATCGTGCTGCTGCTCACCGGCCGCTTGTAGCCGGGCGAACGCAGGCGGACCGGCGCCGCGCGCCGGTTTCTTCATTGGATAAAGGAGTTGAGCCATGCGACATCCTGCCTACTCATTGCTGCGCGCGGCCCTGGCCGCGGGCGTCCTGCTGGCGGCCACGGCCAGCGCGCAAGACCAAACCAGCGACCGCGACGTACCGCCGGCCGCGGCCCGCAAACAGGCGGCCGAGATCGCGCACGGCGATCCGGCCCGCTGGTACCGCGAAGACCGGACCACCGCGGCCCACCTGCGCACCCTGCAAAAGGAAATCGGCGCGGCCCAGGCCGAACAGCTCGCGGCCTGCCGCAGCTTGCCGGCCGGCGAACGCGGCCCCTGCGTCAAGGACGCGCGCGCGACCTATCGCCAGGACATGGCCGCGGCGCGCGGCAATCCGGTCGCCGCGCGCGATTAGCGACTAGCGGCCAGCCGCCTGCCCGCGGCTCAGTCCGCGGGCAGTTCATGCACGACCACCGCGGTGTCCTCGGCCACATGGCTGAGCCAGCCGGCGTGCTTCAGCGCGCGCAGGGCATCGCGGTAGCCCTGGTCCCAGCGCCATTCGATCGAACCCTTCGAGAAATTCACGTCCTTGGCCGCCATATGCCAATCGTGGCCCGCATACGGCAGGCGCACGATGTGCAGGATGCTGTCGACGCCCATCGCCTCCAGCTCGCGCCGGTCTTCGTCCGTGCGCGCGCCCTCGGGCAGGCGCCCATACAGCTCGCGCAGCTTGTGCTTGAGCGCGTGGCTCGCCGCGTAATCGTCGATGTGGCGCCGCGAGCGCGAGGCGTAGGTGATGTCTTTCTGGCGGGTCTGCACTTCGTCCATGGTTTCGGGCGCGGCGCCCTCGGCGCTCCACAGGTCGACCATGAAGCACAGGGTGTCGCCCTTGGGCAGCTCGGCCAGCACCGATTCGAGCGGGGTGTTGGAATACAGGCCGCCGTCCCAGAACAGCTGTTCGCCGATGCGGACCGGCGCAAACGCCGGCGGCAGGCTGCCGCTGGCGCGCACGTGGTCGGCGCACAGCTGGCCGTCGAGGCTGTCGAAATGGGCCAGCTCGCCGCTGCGTACGTCGACCGCGTTGACCGTCAGCCGCATGCCATGCGGGCCGTTCAGGTAATCGAAGTCGACCAGCTCCTTGAGCGTCTCGCACAGCGGCGTGGTGTCGTAGAACGAGGCGTCTTCGGGCGGCACCTTCATGCCGATCGGGAAGCCGCTGAACAGGCGCGGCGTGAAAAAGCCCGGCACCCCGCGCATCACCACGTCGACCGTGTTGAGCCAGATGTTGGAACGGCGCTGCTCGTCGGTAACATAGCTCATGTCGAGACCGTCGGGATGCGAGACCCGGTCCCAGAACGCCTTCACTTGCTGCAGGCGGTTGGCCTGTGGGTTACCGGCGATCAGGGCCGCGTTGATCGCGCCGATCGACGTGCCGATCACCCAGTCGGGCTCGATGCCGGCCTCGTGCAGCGCCTGGTAGACGCCGACCTGGTAGGCGCCCA
>DASRXO010000439.1:0-2464 GCA_035654095.1 Telluria sp. | reverse complement strand
GGGTCTTGCCGTGGCCTTCGGAGGTACCGAAGTTGGTGGTGAAGGTCAGGTCCTGGGTGGCGCGCCATTTGCCGTCGAAGGCGACGAACTGGGTCGACGCGCTTTCGTCCGGACGCGAGATCTGGTCATAGATGCCGTACTGGGTGCCCGGCACCGCCGCGAAGCTGGCCGAGACCAGGGTGTTGTTGCGCACCACATAGCCGGGCGCCGGCGCCTGGCCGTTGCCGTTGTCGATGAAGTGCGGGGTCCACAGCAGGTAGTTGCGGTTGTAGTTGGACGCCTTCATGTCGGACTTGAAGCCCGAGATGTCCATCGACAGGTCGGAATTCGGCTTGAACTGCAGGTCGACCATGCCGCCGGTGCGCTTGCGCTCCTGCTCGAACAAGGCCGAGCCGATATCGTGCGGCACATACACGCCCGACAGGTCGGGATTCGACAGCGCGATCTTCGAGCCCGGTGCGATCTGGTCGTAGCCGAGCACCTCGACGCCGTCGCGCCGCACGTGGCGGGTTTCGGAGAAGCCCTGCAGCAGGATGCCGAAGGTCTTCTCGGGGTTCTTCCAGTTGACCAGGGCGCTGATCTGCGGGTCGGTCTTCTTCGGCAGCTGGGCGTACACCGCGCCGACCGAGGCTTCGATCGTCAGGTCCTTCTTGAATTCGAGCGGCTTGCGGCTGATGATGTCGACCGAACCGGCGACGCCGCCTTCGACCAGCTTCGCTTCGGAGCTCTTGTGCACCACCACCGAGCCGACGATTTCGGACGGCAGCAGGGTGTAGCTGACGCTGCGGCCGACGGTGCCGGTCTGGTTCAGCACGAACCAGTCGCCGCTGCCGATGTTGTGGCCGTTGACCAGGGTTTGGGTGAAGCTGGGATTGGTGCCGCGCATCGACACGCGGTCGTTTTCGTCGAAGCCGCCTTCGGTCGCGCCGGCCGAGCTGATGGTCACGCCGGGCACGCGCTGCAGCGAGTCGGCCACGTTCTTGTCCGGCATCTTGCCGATGTCTTCGGCGGTGATCACGTCGACGTGGCTCTCGGCGTTGCGCTTTTGCGCCAGCGACTGCGCCAGTGCCGCGCGCACGCCGGTCACGGTCACGACGGCCGCTGGATCGACCTGGTCGGCCGCCTGCTGGGCCTGGGCCGCGAAGCTGGCGCCGAGGATCATCAGGCCGACGGCGGCGGCGATCGGTGTCAGTTGGTTCGATGCCGCTTTCCCTGCGGTGCTGCGGGCTGTCAGATTGCGCTTCATATATTTCCCCCTGGATTTGGCTCCGGACTAAGCCAGTTTTTTAAAAACGTGATTTTTTCGCGAGTACGATGGATCTTGCTGGCACAACCACCTTCAAAACCAATCTAACGCCAATATACTCTCGTTTAATACCAGAACACTACCAATTACGATATTTTTTTCATATGTTGCTACAAAAATACAGCTTGGTCCGGCTATTGCCGCAAGTGGTCTGCACGCTCGGGGGGAGAATTTGGCGAAACGCGGGGCATGCTGTTCATTTGGTCTTTTTTTGGTATTATCGGGACCAGTCGATCCGACAACACCCACGGTGTGGCAGAAGTGCAGCACCACCCCCACAGAAAGCATTTTGGTATGACTTCCCTGGTCCACATCATGCAAGAACTGGCGGAAAACAGCAGCTTGCCGCTGTACCAGCAGCTACAGCGCGCGCTGCGCGAAGCGATCGACAAGCGCCTGTTCGGGCCGGACGAAGCGCTGCCGGCCGAGCGCCAGCTGGCCACCGATTTATCGATCTCGCGCATCACGGTGCGCAAGGCGATCGACGGCCTGGTGAGCGAGGGGCTGCTGGTGCGGCGCCCCGGTTCGGGCAACTTCATCAACACCCGGATCGAAAAGAACTTCGCCAAGCTGACCTCGTTTTCCGAGGACATGCGGGCGCGCGGGCGCACCCCGCGCAGCGTGTGGCTCAAGCGGTCGGAGGGCACGGTGACGCCGGAAGAAGCGCTGCGGCTGCGGCTGTCGCCGGGGGCGCCGGTGTACCGCTTCCACCGCATCCGGTATGCGGACGAGATTCCGATGTGCCTCGAGTATGCGACCATCGTGGCGAGCTGCCTGCCGTCGCTGGAGGCGGTGGGGATTTCGATGTACGAGGCGCTGGAGGCGGCCGGCAACCGGCCGGTGCGCGCGCTGCAGCGCTTGTCGGCGCTGCTGCTGAACGCCGAGCAGGCCAAGCTGCTGCAGTCGAAGGAAGGCGATGCGGGATTATGCGTGGAGCGGCTCGGCTTCCTGCGCGACGGGCGGGCGGTGGAATTCTGCCGCTCCTACTTCCGCGGCGACATGTACGACTTCGTCGCCGAGCTCAGTACCTCCTAAAACCGGGGTCAGTGCCGACATTCGGACATTAAATAGGGTCAGAGTCGAATTAAATAGGGTCAGAGTCGAATTAATTCATGATTCTCGAATTAATTCGACTCTGACCCTATTTAATTCGACTCT
>DASRXO010000438.1:0-2060 GCA_035654095.1 Telluria sp. | reverse complement strand
CGCGGCGATGCTGCTGACGATTGCGCGCAACGCGCCGGTGCAGTCGATGCTGAAAGCGATCGCCAGCGGCGTGCTGGGCGCGGCCGCGTTCAAGGGCGGCGAGGAAACCGCGCTGCTCGGCCTCGGCCTGCACTTCCTGATCATGCTGGGCATCGCGCTCGCATACTGGTGGCTGGTGAGCGGCACGTTGCTGGCGCGCGCGCAGCCGCTGGTGGCCGGCGCGCTGTTCGGCGCGGCCGTGTACGCGGCCATGAACCTGCTGGTGCTGCCGCTGTCGCGCATCGCCTTCGTGCCGCATTACCCGCCGATGACGCTGGTGCGCGACATCGCGATCCACATCGCCTGCGTCGGCATCCCGATCGCGCTGGTGATGAAGACGATGCTGCGCCGCTGAATCCGCGCACCCGGGTGGTGCGGATGGGCCCATTTGGTGCGCATTGGCGCCGCCTGCTTGCCGCCACGCTGGCATGCATCGTGCTAAATTGTCAGGTATGCCCGATTGCTCCTTCCACGATGCCGTATCGCCCGCCGCCTGGCAGGCCAGCCTGAGACTGGGCTTTGCCGACGATGCCGGCACCACCCGGCTGGTCGAACGCGCGCACAGCGGGCCGCTGCGGGTACAGAAGGCGCTGTACCCGGAAGGCCCGGCGATCTGCCACGCGATCGTGCTGCACCCGCCCGGCGGCGTGGTCGGCGGCGATACGCTGGCGATCGACGTGCACGCCGGACCGAACGCGCACGCCTTCCTCACCACGCCCGGCGCGGCCAAGTGGTACCGCGCCAACGGCCGCCAGTCGCGCCAGCGGGTGCGCATCGCCGCGGACGCCGGCGCGGCGCTCGAGTGGATGCCGCAAGAGACCATCTTCTTCAACGACGCCGATGTGCGGATCGAGCACGAGGTCGAGCTCGGCCCCGGCGCGCGCTATATCGGCAGCGAGATCCTGTGCTTCGGCCGGCGCGCCTCGGGCGAGACCTTCGCCAGCGGCGCGATCCGCCAGCGCACCAGCATCCGCCTTGCGGGCAAGCTGGTATGGTGGGAGCAGGGCGTGCTGGTGGCCGGCGGGCCGGCCATGGTCAGCCCGCTCGGCCTGGGCGGCGCTAGCGTCTGCGCCACCCTGATCGCGGTCGGCCCGCCGGCCCCGCCCGCGCTGCTGGCGGCGATGCGCGCGCGCGACGAACGACTCGCCCTCAGCCAGCTGAAATCGGTGTTCGTGGCGCGCTATCTGTGCGACGACAGCGAGGCCGCACGCCGCGCCATCACCCAGGTGTGGCAGGCGCTGCGTCCGCATTTGCTGGGCTGCGACGCGGTCATCCCCCGTATCTGGACCACTTGACCCGGACCCCGCCATGGACCTGACACCCCGCGAAAAAGACAAACTGCTGATTTTCACCGCCGGCCTGCTGGCCGAACGCCGCCTCGCGCGCGGCCTCAAGCTGAACTATCCGGAAGCGGTGGCCCTGATCAGCGCCGCCATCATGGAAGGCGCGCGCGACGGCAAGAGCGTGGCCCAGCTGATGGCCGACGGCGCCAGGATACTGACCCGCGCCGACGTGATGGAGGGGATCGCCGAGATGATCCCCGATATCCAGGTCGAAGCCACTTTCCCGGACGGCAGCAAGCTGGTGACCGTCCACAACCCGATTCCCTAAGCGAAGCGCACACCATGATCCCTGGCGAATACCTGCTCGACGACGGCGACATCGTACTCAACGCCGGCCGCGCCACCTGCACGCTGGTGGTGGCCAACAGCGGCGACCGGCCGATCCAGGTCGGCTCGCATTTTCATTTTTACGAGACCAATCCGGCGCTGCTGTTCGAACGCGACGCGGCGCTCGGCATGCGCCTGAACATCGCGGCCGGCACCGCGGTGCGCTTCGAGCCGGGCCAGCGGCGCACGGTGGAGCTGGTGGCGCTGGCCGGCGAGCGCAAGGTCTACGGCTTCAACGGCCTGGTGATGGGCGCGCTGCCGCCGGAAGGAGACTGAGATGCCGTCGATATCGCGCCGCGCCTACGCCGAGATGTTCGGCCCCACCACCGGCGACCGCGTGCGGCTGGCCGA
>DASRXO010000437.1:0-3367 GCA_035654095.1 Telluria sp. | reverse complement strand
GGCCAGCGCACCCAACCAAGGATACGCCATGCGCCACGACGATTTGCTACGCCAGCAGCAGCAACACATCAGCACGGTCAACAAGTTCTTCTTGCCGGTACTCTGGCTCTTGTTCGGCTTTTCGCTCACGCTGGCCCCGTGGTACGACACGTGGACGGCGGCCCTGCTGGTAGGGTTGCCGGCCGCGCTGATCCCGTCCGCACTGATCTTCACCCGGCCGCATGCCCTGATCACCAGGCTGTCGGTCGGCGTCGCGACGATGGTGTTTTGCGCACTGAATATCCAGCAGGCGCACGGCATGGCCGAGCTGCATTTCGGTGTGTTTGTCTTGCTCGCCGTCCTGGTGTTTTATCAGGACTGGCGGATCATCGTCGCCGCCGCGGTCGTGGTGGCGCTGCACCACCTGTTGTTCAACCAGTTGCAGCAACTCGGCTACGGCGCCATCTGCCTGACCCAGCCGCGGTTCGGGATCATCCTGGTGCATGCCGCGTATGTCGTGATCGAAGCGGCCGCCCTGTGCCACCTGGCGCTCACGCTGGACAAGAACCGCCGGCTCGCGGGGCAAGGACAGCAGACCCTGCGCTTGAGCTTCGACAGCATGCGCTCCACGGTCGCGCAGGCCCACGTCGGCATCGACGCCATCACTGTGGCCGCACAGGAAATTGCCGCCGGCAATCGCGACCTGTCGACGCGTACCGAGTCCCAGGCGGCCAGCCTGGTGGAAACGGTGGGCGCGATCGACCGCCTCAGCAACACCGTCAGGCAGAATGCGGCCGACGCCCGCGAGGCGCGGCAACTGGTGTTGGCGGCCTCGTCGATCGCCGCCAAGGGCGGCGACATGGTGGCCCAGGTGGTGGGCACGATGGGTGCCATCCGGGAAGGTTCGCGCCGGATCGCCGACATTATCGGCGTCATCGATGGCATCGCGTTCCAGACCAATATCCTCGCGCTCAATGCCGCGGTGGAAGCGGCACGCGCGGGCGAACAGGGCCGCGGGTTCGCGGTCGTCGCCAGTGAAGTGCGCAACCTGGCGCAGCGCAGCGCCGGCGCGGCCAGGGAAATCAAACAGCTGATCGGCGCTTCGGTGGCCCAAGTCGAGACCGGCGGCAAGCTGGTCGACGACACCGGGCAGACGATCGCCTTGCTGGTCACCTCGGTCAAGCAGGTGGCCGATCTGATGGGCGACATCTCCGCTGCCAGCCAACATCAAAGCGAAGGCATCGAACGCGTGCACCAGGCGATCGCCGACATGGACCAGGTGACCCAGCAGAACGCGGCGCTGGTGCAGCAGGCGGCCGGCGCATCGAGCAGCATGCAGGCCAACGCGGTCGAGTTGGCGCGCTTGATGACGGCGGTCGAGCTTGCGCGCGGTGCTGGCCCGTCATCGTGACAAGGATTCGCCCCCCGGCCTTTGCGTCCCGAACGCAGCGCTCTACTAGGCTGAGCCACGCCTCGACGGTGCGGATTTCCTCGGTATTGCGCTAACAAAATTGTAAAGCGGATGCGGTCCTCATGTTGATTTTCCTCGGTAATTTGCGATGTTGTATTGGAGTATAAATACGCCGGAGCAATAAATGAAATTTTGATTACCGTAGGAATTCTGAATATCGTCGGCACGAAAAATGGCGCCGGAGCTCCGTTTTTGTTTCTGATTGGAATATCGCTCATGCTTACTTCAGTTTGGTGGGGGGTGTTCACTCATCCAATCAGTTTCCGCCGGCGCAAGGTCGCCGTACCAATTTAGCAGCACTTTCCGGCCCGTATTTATTACTGTTGCCAGCCGGTTTGCCCAGCGTAAACCATACAAAATCTTGTATTTTCTCCAAAAATAAAAATTTTTTTAATGAAATTTTTCCATTCATTATTATTTTCTTTGCTATATTCAATGACAACCTGAAACATTTAGGTGAAATAAGAAATAGCGGCCGCGGCAGCATTCGCGACTTTGACTCGCCCTTCCGATACAAGCGTCATGTCGGAATTCTTTACACTCCGCAACGATCCATGAAACGAATAAATACATAAGTCCTTGAAAATATTGAAAGCGGAAAGTCTGTCTATCCTTGGCACAATTTATGCTCGATGGCAAATGGTTGGACAAATGAGGCACCCCCCGACTGGCAAAACCCACGGAACCGCCGCGACACAATTGCGGAATTTCGAGATTATTCAAATAAATATAAGGGAACAAAATGAAAAAGATTGTCAGCTTGGCATTGGCCATGGCGGTTGCGACCGTGTGTTCGTCGGCATCGGCCGGCGTGGTCACATTTGAGGGCTTCATTCCCTCCATATCGTCCAACGGCGACACATTGGTGAATGGAAACGAAGTGATTACGACCAGGGGCCAGGGCGGCTTTGACGGCGCGATCATCGATGGCACCGACCCATTTCGCTGCGACATCACGGTCTGCCCCGCGGGCAGCACCTACTATGCGGGCCTGAACGACGGCGGTCTCAGCTTCGGCCTGAGCGGTAACGCGTTCAATCTGGGCGGCCTGGACTTCGCTTTCATCCTGCCTGTCGATGGTCTGATTGACTTTACTGTCGGCCAGTTGATTGCCACCGGTAGTGATGGATCCGTCGTCTCGAAAGACTTCGCCATGCAGGTCAACGGCCAATACGGTTTTGCGCACTGGAATTTCGATGGCTTGTTTGCCCAGACCCGCTTCACCGAAGTGAGCTTTAGCGCCTGTCTTTACACCGACGTTGGTACTTGCGTGAACCCGGCCGGCAACCAGGCCCAGTTCGCAATCGACAATATCGCCTACGTCCCGGAGCCGGGAAGCGTGCCGCTGATTGCGCTGAGCCTGCTGGGCATGCTTGCCGCCTACCGCCGCAAGTCTGCCTGATTCCCCCCCCTAACCAATCCATAGCCGGGATCACACAATGAACAACAAACTCCGTCCTATCTCGCTGGCCGTCATGACACTGCTGGCCGGCATCGCCATCGCCGCGAACGCCCAGGAAGTGCGCCACTCTTACATCGTCCAGCTGCCCGCCGTGGCTGCCGCCTCCTATGAAGGCGGCATCGACGGCCTGCCCGCCACCAAGCCGGCGCCGGGCACCCACCTCGACATTTCGGCCACCGACGTCCAGAACTACATCGCCTACCTGACACAGAAGCAAAATGACGTGCTGGCGACCATCGACCCAGCCAACGTCACCGCCCGCTACGACGTCGCGCTCAATGGCTTCGCCGCCATGCTGACCGACACCGAGGTACGTGCGCTCAAGAAGAACACGGGCGTGCTGAGCATCCAGGCTGACGAGATGCATCAGCTCTACACCAGCAACACCCCGGCCTTCCTCGGCCTCGACCAGCCGAACGGCCTGTGGAGCAAGGTCGGCGGCAAGAGCAGCGCTG
>DASRXO010000436.1:0-6021 GCA_035654095.1 Telluria sp. | reverse complement strand
GGGCGAGGCTGATCGCCTTCGATCCCGCCAGCGGCGAGCAGACGCGCGCGCTGGACCGCGCCTGCGACGCCGGCAGCACCTTCGACGGCACCTACCTCTATCAGATCGCCGAGGAGCGCATCGACAAGATCGATCCCGCCGACGGCAAGGTGGTGGCGTCGATCCCGGCACCCGGCCATGGCTACGACTCGGGGCTCGCCTGGGCCGAGGGCAGTCTGTGGGTGGGGCAGTACCGCGATCGCAAGATCCACCAGATCGATCCGGCGACCGGCACAGTCATCCGCAGCATTGAGACCAACCGCTTCGTCACGGGCGTGACTTGGGTCGACGGCGAGCTGTGGCACGGGACATGGGAAGGAGGCGAGAGCGAGATCCGCCGCATCGATGCGCAGACCGGCGCCGTGCTCGAGCGGCTGGAGATGCCGCGCGGTATCGTTGTCAGCGGGCTCGAGTCCGACGGCGCGGATCTTTTTTATTGCGGCGACGATGCAAGCGGAAAGGTCCGCGCCGTGCGGCGTCCGAAAGGCGTCAAGTCGTGATTGCACCCGCGATGTCCGGGCGATCCGCTTTGTCGCGACGCCGGCCCGGCTAGCTACAGTACCCTGCACGCGCTGGCGCTGGTCTGCGTGGGTGTCATGACGCTTCCGGCATGGGCGCATGACTTCTGGATACAGCCCAACCATTTTCTCGCCGCGCCCGACGGCAGCATATCGCTGACCTTCGAGGCGGGACACGGGCCGGACCGGCAACGATCGCCGATCTCGGCGCGCCGTATCACGCGGTTCGCCGAAGTGAAGCCGGATGGCCAGGCGATCGACCTGCGCGGGATGCTCGATTGTCGGCTTCAAGGTGCCGGCATCCATCTCTTGTTTTTGGAAACCGACAATCGGGCGCAGAGTCATCTGTCGTCCGCGCGTTTTAACGCCTACCAGCGACGAGGGCCTCACGCCGGCCTTGCGCCAGCGCGCGGAAAGGCAGTCGATGAACGAGGATGGATTCGAGCGCTACAGCCGCGTGGCGAAAGCGTTGATCCAGGTGGGTGCCGCCGGCACCGGCGGGCAGGACCAGGCGACCAGGGAGCTTGGGCTGGCGCTGGAAATCGTCCTGGAGCGCAGTCCCTATACCGAACCGCGGCCTGCGGTGCTGCCGGTTCGCGTGGTCTACGAAGGGCGTCCGCTTGCCGGCGGCCTGGTCAAGCTCACCAACCTCGAGCACGATGACGCTCCCGTCGAGACGCAGCTGACCGATGCAGACGGACATGCGAGGTTCACCATGCCGAGCGGCGGCGCTTGGCTCTTGAATGTGGTCTGGACCAAGCCTGTGCAGCAGGCCGACGGCATCGATTTCGAAACGGTCTTTTCCAGCCTGAGCTTCGGCATCCCCGCGATTGTGCCAAAAACAGAATAATGATATCCAGTTTTATGGCTTCCGGATCGATTGTGGAACAATTATGATGTCTTTACATTCCACGATTCTGGAGCATCTCATGAACCCAGTCATTGCCAAGGCACCTGGCTTCGCCACCCAGCGCGAGATCATTTACCGCACGGCCGGCCGTGCCCACGGCGCGATCAACCGCGTGCTGAGTCCTGGGGACGTGGGCGAGCTGATCAAGCCGTTCATCTTCCTCGACTACTTCAACGCCACGCCGAACGAGGGACCGGCGTTCGGCTGGCATCCACATTCCGGGCTCGCCACGCTGACGCTGCTGCTGACCGGCAGCACCACGTATGCCGACAGCACCGGCAAGTCCGGCCAGCTGGCGGCCGGCAGCGTCGAGTGGATGCGTTCCGGCAGCGGGGTCTGGCATACCGGCACGCTGAGCGGCGCGGAGCGGGTCAGCGGCTTCCAGCTGTGGGTCGCCCTGCCGCCGCAACTCGAGCATGCGGCGCCGTTGAGCCAATACCTGTCGCCCGATGAGGTGCAGCGCGACGGTCCGGTGCGGGTCGCGCTCGGCAGTTACGGCAAGGCCAGCAGCAAGATCGAGGCGCCTTCGCCGATCAACTATCTGCATGTGCAGCTGAAGGCCGGCGAGCGCTGGCGCTACCAGCCGCCGGCCGGGCACGATGTCGCCTGGGTGTTCGTCCATCAGGGCCGGCTGCACGCGGCGGGCGAAGTCGTGGCCGCGGAGCTGGCGGTGTTCAACGAGTCCGAAGCCGCGATCGAGTTCGAAGCCGAAGGCGACACCGCCTTCGTGCTCGGTTCCGCGGTCAAGCATCCGCACGAGCTGGTGAGCGGCTACTACTCGGTGCACACCAGCGACGCCGCGCTCGAGACTGGCGAAGCGGAAATCCGCCGCCTCGGCGCGGACCTGCGGGCGCGCGGCGTGCTGTAGGCGGCCTTACTGCCCAGCCAGCGTCATAGCGCAGTTTGACGTTAGGCGTGCGGCGCGGCGGTAAACCGTTCGCGCCCGATATGCATACCTTCGTCCATCCCGCGGCGCCACTCGTCGGAAGCCGGCCCGGACAAAAATACGGCTGGCATAGAGTTCCCTTTCCCGTCACCGACGATCACAGAAAGGATAGACCTCCATGTCGCAGCTTCCCAGCATTTGTCTTGCCGCGCTCCTCGTCTTGCCGGCGTCGTTCAGCGCCGCCGCGGCCAAGCCCGCGCCGCTCGCGGCGCAGATCGATGCCAGCATCGCGCCCTACTTCAATCCCGCCGACCCGGGCGCCACGGTGATCGTGACCAAGGACGGCAAGCCGCTGTTCCGCAAGGCCTACGGTATGGCCGACGTGGCGGGTCATCGGCCGCTGACGCCGGACATGTCGCTGCGCCTCGGTTCGATCACCAAGCAGTTCACCGCGGTCGCGATCCTGATGCTGGCCGACGAGGACAAGCTGGCCCTCGACGACGACATCCGCCGCTTCCTGCCCGACTATCCGACGCAAGGCAAGAGCATCACCATCGAGCACTTGCTGACCCACACCTCGGGCATCGTCGACTACACCACCAAGCGCGGCTTCTCGCTCGAACTCACCAAGGACAAGAGCATCGTCCAGATGATCGACACCTTCAAGGACGAGCCGCTTGAATTCGAGCCGGGCACGCGCTGGAAGTACGACAGCTCGGGCTATTTCCTGCTGGGCGCGATCATCGAAAAGGTGTCCGGCAAACCGTATGCGAAGTTCATCGAGGAGCGCATCTTCGTGCCGCTGGGAATGCGCCAGACCGCGTATGAAGGCTACGAACGCAGCCCGGTGCACCGCGCGGCCGGCTACATGCGCTCGGCCGATGCCTACGTGCCGAACGCGCCGCTCAGCATGTCGCAGCCTTACTCGGCCGGCGGGCTGGTGTCGACGGTCGACGACCTCGCGCGCTGGGATGCGGCGATCTCCGCCGGCAAGCTGCTCAAGCCGGCCAGCTGGAAGCGCGCGTTCACGCCCTACAAGCTGGCCGACGGCAGCTCGACCGGCTACGGTTATGGCTGGGAGCTCGGCACCTTGCGCGGCTTGCCGGTGATCGCCCACGGCGGCCGCATCAACGGCTACCTGACTTACGCGATGCGCATGCCGGAACAGAAGCTGTTCGTCGCGGTGCTGGAGAATGCGGACAGCGGTTTGGTGTATCCGGAAAGCGTGGCCAGGAAAGCGGCCGCGATCGCGATCGGCAAACCCTTCGCCGAACACAAGACGATCCCGCTCGACGCCAAGGCGCTCGAGGTGCTGACCGGCGAATACAAGATCGACGCGGCGAACAGCTACACGATCCGCGTCCATCAAGGCGAGCTGATGCTGCAGCGTACCGGCCGTCCGGCGCGCCGTCTGCTGGCGTATTCGCCGTACGACTTCATGCTCGAACAGACCTTGACGACGGCCGAATTCAAGCGCGACGGCAAGGGTGAGATCACGCAGCTGGCCTTCGAAGACAATGGCAAGACCACGGTCTATCCGCGCATCGGCGCCGCGCGCGCGGCCCGCATCGCGATCGCCATTCCGAACGCCCTGTTCGACACCTACGTCGGCCGCTACGAGGTGGCGCCGGGCCAGGCGATCGCGGTGAGCCGCGAGGGCGACCGCTTCTTTGCCCAGGTGCCGAACGCGCCCAAACTGGAGATGTTCGCGATGACCGAGACGGTTTTCTTTTCGAACCAGGTCGACGCCGAACTGCGCTTCGTGAAGAACGCGGACGGCAGCGTGCAGCACGCCGTGCTGCACCAGCAGGGCCGCGACATCCCGGTGACGAGGGTAGCAAATTAATCCCGATATCATGCGTTTGATTGCCGCTGGAAAACTGGATAGGCTGCACGCAAAGATTCTGAACTTTTAGGCTGCAGGCGTCCTCAAACCTGAGTGCGGTGTACTCATGTGGGGGCGGCCATGCTGGATGAATTCGATGCCTTGTCGGTTCTGCGGTTTCACGATAACAAGTTGGGAGAGGCCGGTTGGCCGGTCGACGCCCACAACCCCATGGCGGACGGCCCGTGGCGCTGGATCGAAACCAACCACCGCTGTAACAGCCTGCTGTGGGATGAGGAAGACAAGGCGCGCCGCACCGATGTCGATGCCGCCGTCATCGCCACCAGCAAGCGCCTGATCGACCAGTACAACCAGCGCCGCAACGACGCGGTCGAGGCCATCGACGAGCTGATCCTTGCCGAACTTGCGGGCGTGCATCCGACAACTGATGCGCGCCTGAGCAGCGAGACCGCGGGCGCGATGATCGACCGGCTGTCCATCCTGTCGCTCAAGCTGTTCCACATGGCACGCGAGGCGCGGCGCAGCGATGCCGGCGCCGAGCATGTGGCCGCCTGCAGCGCCAAGCTGCAGCGGCTCGGCGTGCAGCGCCAGGACCTCGCGTCCTGCCTGAACCGGCTGCTGTCCGACGCGCAAGCGGGTGGTGCCTACTTCAAGGTATATCGCCAGTTCAAGATGTACAACGATCCGGCGCTCAATCCCTATCTCTACCAGGCGGCGCGGAACGGAGGCGCCGCGGGGGCCGCGTCATGAGCGAGGCGCTCGCGGTCGACGTGCTGATTCCGACTTGCAAGCGTCCGTGCGCGCTGGCCATCACCTTGACCGCGCTGGCCATGCAGCAAGGGCCGCCGTTTCGTATCGTCATCTCCGACCAGAGCGAAGCGTGCACGGCATTCGAACGGCCCGAAGTGGTGGCGGTGCTGCGCTACCTGAGCGCGCACGGCCGCGAAGTGCTCGCGCTGCGCCACCTGCCGCGCCGCGGCATGGCCGAGCAGCGCGCTTTTTTGCTGGCGCAGGCGAGCGCGCCGTACTGCCTGTTTCTCGATGACGATGTGCTGATCGAGCCCGACCTCATCGCGCGCCTGCACGCCGCGATCGCCGAGCAGGGCTGCGGCTTCGTGGGCAGCGCCGTGCACGGGCTCAGCCATGTGGACGACAGGCGGCCGCATCAGCAGCGGATCGAATTCTGGGCGACGCGCGTGACGCCCGAGCGCGTCGAGCCGGGTAGCGCGGCCTGGGCGCGCCATCATCTGCACAGCGCGGCCAACCTGTTCCACGTGCAATCGGCGCTGCCTGCGGGCGGCACGCGCTGCTACCGCGTGGCCTGGGTCGGCGGTTGCGTGCTGTTCGACACGGCCAAGCTGCGCGCCGCCGGCGGCTTCGATTTCTGGCACGCGCTGCCGGCCGAACACTGCGGCGAAGATGTGCTCGCGCAGCTGCGGGTCATGGAGCGCGACGGCGGCTGCGGCATCATTCCTTCCGGCGCCTATCATCTCGAGCTGCCGACCACCATCACGGCCCGCGAGATCGACGCGCCCAAGGTCCTGCTGCAACCATGAACCAGCCCCTGCCGGATGTGCGCAAGATCCTTGCGCTGCGGCCCAATGCGGTCGGCGATTTCGCGTATGCCCTGCCGGCCCTGCACGCGTTGAAGGCGGCCTATCCGGATGCCGAGCTGGTGTTCGTCGGCAAGCAGTGGCATGCCGAGTTCCTGCACGCGCGGCCCGGTCCGATCGACCGCGTGGTGGTCATTCCGCCGGTGGCCGGGGTGGGCGAGCCGCCGGACGCGGCAGCCGATCCGGATCCGGTCGAGCGCTTTGTGGCA
>DASRXO010000435.1:0-9215 GCA_035654095.1 Telluria sp. | reverse complement strand
GCTGGTTCTACCTCGATGAATTCGATCTGCTGCTGCTGCTGACGGCGGCCATCGGCTACTGGCGCATCCGGGCCGACGACGCCCGCGCGCAGCTGCCGGCATTTTTCCTGTTCGCGCTCGGATTTGTCGGCTGCTGCTTCCTGGTGGCCGCGTTCATCGGCGCGACGCCGCTGGCGCCGCTCGACGCCAACGCCTTCTCCAATTATTCGAGCCGCTACAACAGCCTGCGCGTGCTCAAGGGTTTTGTGTGGGCGATCGTGTTGCTGCCCCTGCTCAGGCGCAGCGTCGGCCCCGACCTGGCGAAGCTGCAGCGTTATTTCGTGCCCGGCATGCTGCTCGGCCTGGCGTTCGCCTGCTTGGCCGTGATCTGGGAGCGTGCCGTATTCCCGGGCCTGCTCAATTTTTCCAGCGACTACCGCCCGACTGCGCCCTTCTCGGCCATGCACACCGGCGGTGCCGCGCTCGATGCCTACCTGGCAATCAGCTTTCCGTTCGCCGCCAGTTGGCTGATCGGCGCGCGGCCGCGCTACCAGCTGGCCCTGGCGCTGCTGCTTCTGCTGTTGGGCAGCTATGCCGGGCTCACCATCTTTTCGCGCGATATCTACCTCGCCTATGGCAGCTCGGGCGCGATTGTGCTGGCGCTGGTGTTCGCACGCCGCGCGCGCCAGGGTTCGCTCAACGCCGTCACGCTGGTCGGCTGGACGCTGGCGCTCGCGCTGACCGCCTATACCCTGACCCATGTCTTCGCCAGCGGCGGCTACCGCGGCCTCGGCGCCGCGCTGGTCCTGCTGGTGGCTGCCATCCTGCTGGCCGGCAGCACCCGCCGCTTGGGTCAGCTTGGCTTGTCGGCGGGCGCCGCGCTGGTCCTGACGCTGCTGGTGTTCGCCCTATTCGTGTTGTTCGACAAGGGCGCCTACCTCGGCTTCCTGTTGGCGGCCGCCGTGTTCGCGCTGGCCTCGGTATACCTGTTTTTCGGCGATGGCGCCAAGGCCGGGCCCGCGATGGCGATCGCGTGCGCAGCTTTCCCTGCGATGGCGGGCGGCGCCGGGCTGGTGGCCTGGCACTGGGGCGGCGGCGCCGCGCTGGCCGACACGGCGGTGTTGATCGCGCTGGCCGGTGGCGCACTGGCCGTCAACCGCCTGCTGCCGCAGCCGGTACTGCGCCTGACCCGCATCAATCTGACCCTGACCCTGTGCTGCGCCATCGTGTTCGCCACCGTGATCCCGGTGGCCTCCAGCTACTATCTGGGCTCGCGCTTCGCGACCGTGGGCGACGACTTCGCGCTGCGTACCCGGCACTGGAGCGAAGCGATCGACATGATGGAACCCGGATTCGTCACCAGCCTGTTCGGCATGGGCCTGGGCCGCTATCCCGATGTGTATGCGTGGAAGAACACGCATGGCGAACTGCCGGGCAGCTTCAGTTACGAGCGCGACGCCAACGGCAACCAGTTCCTGCGCCTCGGCGCCCCCCAGTATGCGATCGGTTACGGCGAAGTGTTGCGGGTGCTGCAGCACGTCGACCTGAGCGGCGGTCCGCGCTACCGGCTGGCGCTCGACATGCGGCGCCCGACCGCCCAGGGCGCGGTCTCGATCGCGCTGTGCGAACGCTGGATGCTGTATCCCCAGAACTGCGTCGGGGCGCCGCTCAAGCCGGCCGGCGCCGAGGGCGCCTGGGTCCATTACGACGTACTGCTCGACGCCGCCGCGCTGGCCGGCGACGCCGGCACGCGCGGCGCCCCGGTCCAGCTCGAAATCGCCAACTTCGGCGGCAGCGCCACGATCGACGTGGACAACCTGAGCCTGCGCGAGGCCGGCGCCGGCCCCGAACTGATACGCAACGGCAGCTTCGAGCACGGCAACGATTACTGGTTCTTTAGCAGCGACCGCAACCACTTGCCGTGGCACGTCAAGAACTTCGCGGTCAACACTTTCTTCGAACAGGGCTGGATCGGCGTCTTCGCCACCGCCCTGCTGCTGCTGTACGCGGCGGGCGACCTTGCTCTGCGCGGCCTGCACGGCGAGACGCCTGCCAGCATCGCGCTGGCGGCGATGGCCGGCTTCCTGGTGGTGGGGATGTTCGACAGCCTGTTCGACGTGCCGCGCCTGACACTGCTGTTCTTCCTGGTGCTGTGCGGCGCGATGCTGCGGCCGGCGAAGCAACCCGCGCGCCACCGGGTGCGGCGACGCAAGGTCGCGCGCAGCGAAGATCAGGTGCCCGACTTGATCGCGTGACGGCCCATCAGGTCGTACATCGTGGGCCGACTGATGCCGAGTAACTCCGAGGCCTTGACGATGTTGCCGTCGACCCGGGCCAGGGCCTTGACGATGGCCTTGTACTCGGCCTCGTCGCGCACCTGGCGCAGGTTCAGCGGCTCGTCCGGCAGCTCGGACGTCGACAGGCCGAGGTCGTCGGCCGCGATGGAGGGGCCGTCGGCCATGATCACCGCGCGCTTGATGCAATTTTCCATTTCGCGCACATTGCCGGGCCAGGGATAGCTCTCGATGACGGCCAGCGCCTCCTGGCTGAAGTGTAGCGAAGGCCGCGATTCCTGGGCGCAGAACTTGTTCTTGAAGTGGTGCGCGAGCAGCGCCGCGTCGCCCACCCGGTTGCGCAGCGGCGGGATGGTGACCACGATTTCCGACAGCCGGTAGTACAAGTCTTCGCGGAAGCGGCCGAGCGTGGTCAGCTCCTTCAGGTTCTGGTGGGTCGCGCAGACGATGCGCACGTCGACCGCGATTTCCTCGTGGCCGCCGATGCGCTCGATCACGCGCTCCTGCAAAAAGCGCAGCAGCTTGGCCTGCAGCGACATCGGCAAGTCGCCCACCTCGTCGAGGAAGAAGGTGCCGCCGTTGGCCAGCTCGACCTTGCCCTTGGTCTGCTTGGCGGCGCCGGTGAAGGCGCCCTTTTCGTAGCCGAACAATTCGCTCTCGAGCAGGTTTTCGGGAATCGCCGCGCAGTTGATCGCCATGAAGCGCTGGTTGGCGCGCGGGCTCAGCTGGTGCAGCGCGCGCGCCAGCACTTCCTTGCCGGTGCCGCTCTCGCCCAGCACCATCACCGAGGCCGAGGTCGGTGCCACCTTCTCGAGGTTGCGGCAGACCTTCAGCATGCCGGCGTCGCGGCTGATGATGCCCGCGGTCGGCGAATCGGCTTGCGACTGCTGCATGCGGCGGTTTTCCTGCTGCAGCGCGTGCAGGAAGAAGGCGCGCTGCACCACCAGCCCCAGCACTTCGGCATCGCAGGGTTTCTGGTGGAAATCGTAGGCGCCCAGGCTGATCGCCTTGACCGCGTTGGCGTGGTCCTGGTTGCCGGTCAGGACGATGACGCGGGTGTCGGGCGCCAGCGCCAGGATCTGCTGCAGCGTGGCCAGGCCCTCGGTCGAGCCGTCGGGGTCGGGCGGCAGGCCGAGATCCATGGTGACCACCGCCGGCTCATGGCGGCGGATCTGCGCAAGCGCGGCTTCGCGGTCGCCGGCCACCACCACGTCGTAGGCGTCGAAGCTCCAGCGCAACTGCTTTTGCAGGCCCGGGTCATCCTCGATGATGAGCAATTTCTGTTTGGTCTGGGTCACGCTGTTTCCTCTTGCCTCATGCGGCTTTATCGACAGTTTGCGCTTCCTGTTGGTGAAGCGGCAAACTAATGGTGAACACGGTGCCGGCCGGCTGGCGGCTGACCACTTCCAGCTTGCCGCCCAGCTCGTGGATGTATTCGCGGCTCTCGAACACGCCGATGCCCATGCCGGCCGACTTGGTCGATTCGAAGGGCTTGAACAGGCGTTCGCGGATGAACTCCTCGCTCATGCCCTCGCCGGTGTCGGCGATGCGCACGCGCACCGCGTCGTGCTCGCGGCCGAGGTGGATGCTCACCGCGCCGTCGCGCCCGGTCGCTTCGATCGCGTTCTGGATCAGGTGGCCGACCACGCGCTCGAGGCGCTCCCAGTCGGCCAGCACCCTGAGGCCAGGATCGGCCACGGTCAGCACCGGCTGCGGCTCGAACGCCGCCTTCGACGCCACCGCCTGCTTGAGCAACTGGTCGATCGGCAGCGGCGCCGGGTGCTCGGGCGAGGCGCTGCGGCTGAGTTTTTGCAGCAGCAGCTTCATCTTCTGGACCGAGAAGTCGACGGTGTCGAGCATGTCGCGCTGGAACTCGGGATTGTTGCGGTGCTTTTCGGCGTTCGGGATCAGCAGCGACAATTGCGACACCAGGTTCTTCAGGTCGTGCACCACGAAGGTCGACATGCGGTTGAACGATTCGAACTGGCGCGCCACCATCAGCGCATGGGCTGCGTCGTGCTGGGCCAGGTAGCTGGCGGCCTGGGTGCCGGCGATCTTGAGCAGGTCGATCACTTCCCAATTGAGCTTGATGGCGCTGCGCGGCGGCAGCAGCACCGCGAAGCCGAACAGCTTGCCGTGCATGATCAAGGGCACCACCAGCCAGCCGCGCGGGTAGCCGAGCAGCCAGGCCGGCGCCGCCATGCCCTCGTACTTGTCGGGCTCGGCGGCATACTCTTGCAAGTCGACCACCCACTGGCTCGCTTCGAGGAACTGGCAGAAGGCCGAGTCGGCCGCTTCGGCCACGGCGCCGGGCGGCGCCTGCCACGCGGCCGCCGGTTCGCACAGGCCCGACTCGCGCCGGATCCACAGCGCCCCGCCCTGGCTTTCGACCAGCGCGGCGACCGCCTGAATGACGCGCTCGCCCAAGCCCGGCCCATGCTCGGACAGGGTGCGCGTGAAGCGCAGCCACTCTTCGCGGTAGTCGTAGTTGTAGCTGTAAAAATGCTTGCTGATGAAGACCTTCAACCAGGACCGGAAGGTGCCCGAGAACAGGATCCCGACCAGCATGATCAGGGCGCCGAACAGGAAGGTGACCTGCATCACCGTGCCCCAGCTACCGCCGAAATAGCGCAGGTAGTAGCCGGCCGAGCCCATCGCCAGCAGGTAGATCGCGGAGCCGAACAGGGCCGCCGAATGGAACATCACGCGGCGCGACAAGGCCAGCTCGGACGACCAGGAGCGGCTGCGCGCCATCGAGATCGCGATCAGCGGCACGGTCAGCGCATTGATCACGCCGCGCGCGGCCCAGATGTCGGGATTGATCTGGCGGAACAGCATGGTGTCGGCATACATGTAGAAATCGTAGGCGAACATGCCGCCGATGCCGAGGCAGGCAAACTTGATGGCCCAGCGCTCCTGGGCCGACTTGTTACGGTAGAGCTGCTCGACCAGCAGCATGCCGAGCACCGCCATGCCGACCCGCGCCGAAACGCTGGGCATCAGGCCAAAGCGGGCCAGCGCGGCCAGCTCGAACACGCCGGCCACGGTGGCGCCGAAGTACAGCAGGTAGAACAGGCCGATCAGCAGCAGCGAGGGACGCAGGCGCCCGCCCGGCACGCGGAAGCGCCCGATCAGTAAAATCAGGAAGAACGACCAGGCGCCGTCGCGCAGGATTTCAAAGCTGTCGGTGAGCACCGGCCAGCGGCCGGCGCCGGCGGCCTGCAGCGCCAGCAGCGCGCTCCAGGCCACGCTCAGCAGGCAGGCCGCGCCGAGCACCGCGGCGTGGCCGCGGCCGCGCCAACTGGTCAGCAGCAGCAAGCTCAACAAAAGGAAGGCCAGCGCTGCGATCGCGTAGCTGAAGGTAGCGATACTGGTCAAGGCGCACCATCCATCTCGACAACGGCTGCAGGCATGCGGCTTCCCCGGGAAACTACGTGGTCAAAGAAGGCGATGCCGGGCGCGGCGCATGGCCTAGCGGCCGCTGCGGAACAGTACCACCTTGAGGGTGTCGATCAAAATCAGGATATCCAGGAACAAACTATTGTTTTTCACATAATACAGGTCATACTGCAATTTTTGCAATGCATCTTCGGCCGAGGAGCCGTAACCGTAGCGCACCTGGGCCCAGCCGGTGATGCCGGGCTTGATGCTGTGACGCACGTTGTAGTAAGGCACGACCTCGATCAGCTGCTCGACGAAGTAAGGGCGTTCGGGACGCGGACCGACGAAGCTCATCTCGCCCTTGAACACGTTGAGGATCTGCGGCAGTTCGTCGATCCGGGTCTTGCGGATGAAGTTGCCGATGCGCGTGACGCGCGGATCGTTCTGCGCCGCCCACTGCGGCTTGCCGCTCTTTTCGGCGTCGCTGCGCATGCTGCGGAACTTGAGCACATTGAAGGACTTGCCGTCCTTGCCGACCCGCTCCTGCGAATAGAACACCGGCGCGCGGTCTTCGAGGTAGATCAGCAGCGCGGTCAGCAGCATGACGGGGAAGGCCACCGCCAAAATCCCCACGCTGCAGATGATGTCGAAGCCGCGCTTCATGAAGATGCGGAAGAAGCTCTGGTCGAAGCCGCCGCCGAATACCAGCCAGCTCGGCTGCAGTGAATCGACCCGGATCTGGCAGGTTTCGCGTTCGAAGAAGGTGGCGGCGTCGGTCACTTTCACGCCCCGCAGTTTGCAGTCGAGCAGCTCCTTGATCGGGAAGCCGGCGCGCCGGTTCTGCACCGAGACCACGATTTCCTCGACGTTGTAGGCATTCGCCAGCTGCACCAGCGATTCGCCGTCGCGCACCTTGAGCAGGTTGGCGCTCGGCACGCAGCACTCTTCGGTCGGGATCGCGATGAAGCCGGCGATATCGTATTTGTGGTAGCTGTTGTTCTTGATCGCCAGGTCGCTGCATTCCTTGGCCAGCGGACCGCCGCCGAGGAAGATGATGCGCGATTCGAGGAAGCGCAGTTCCGAGGTCTTGAAGAAGATGATGCGGGCGATGAAGATGCCGGCCGCGGCCAGCACGAACACCAGCAGCAGGATGCCGCGCCCGAAATACAGCTCGGGCGCCACGTAGAACACCAGGGTCAGGATCAGGAAGCCCATGACGAAGGACGGCATCAGCTTCAGGAAGAAGGGATTGCGCAGGCCTTCGCTGAAATTAAGCTGGTACATGCCCATCGCGCTCATGCTGAAGATGATCGCCATCGCGAACGCCAGCGCCGAGGTGAAGAAGTGATCGAGATGCGGGATCAGGGTGGCATCGCTCGGGTCCAGGAAGCGCACCGCGGCGCCCGCGTAGGCCGCGCCCAGCAATACCAACAGTTCGACGAACAATAGTACGAAGACTATTTTCGAAACGTAGTGGTTAGAAATTTTAAGCACTTTACCCTCCAGAATTCTTATTTCTTCTTACTGGGAAACGGATGACGACGCAGGCCCCATGCGCCGCCCGCTCGCGTCAACCCGGCGGCGCCAGATGGCGCACATACCAGGTCATCGCCTGCTTCAAACCCTCGTCGATCCGGTGCGTGGGCGCATACCCGAGCATCGTTGCTGCCTTCGAAATATCCGCTTGCGAGTGGCGCACATCGCCGGCGCGGAAAGCGACGAATTGCGGCTGGTGATCACGCAACTGCGGGAACTGGTCCAGCAGCAAGGCGCGCATCATGCTGTGTAACTGGTTCAGGCTGGTGCGCTCGTTGAGCGCCACGTTGTAGACCTGGTTGGCGGCGGCCGGCACGGCCAGCGCGGCCAGCAGGTTGGCCTGCACGACGTTGTCGATGAAGCAGAAATCGCGGCTGGTCTCGCCATCGCCGTTGATGAATAGCGGCTCGTTGCGGATCAGGGCGGCGATCCATTGCGGGATCACGGCGGCGTAGGCGCCGTGCGGGTCCTGGCGCGGGCCGAACACATTGAAATAGCGCAGCCCGATCGCTTCGATGCCGTAGCAGCGCGCGAACACGTCGGCGTACAGTTCGTTGACGTACTTGGTAACCGCGTAGGGCGAGAGCGGATTGCCGATCTCGGCCTCGACTTTGGGCAGCGCCGGATGGTCGCCATAGGTCGAGCTGGAAGCGGCATAGACGAAGCGCTTGACCTTGGCGTCGCGGCTGCCGACCAGCATGTTGAGGAAGCCGCCGACGTTGGTGTCGTTGGTCGCGATCGGGTCTTCGATCGAGCGCGACACCGAGCCCAGCGCGGCCTGGTGCAGCACGAAATCGATGCCCTGGCAGGCGGCAGCGCAGGCGGCCGGCTGGCGGATGTCGGCGTGGATGAAATCGAATTTGCTCCAGGCGGCCGACCCCACCAGCTCCTGCACCTGGTCGAGATTGTGCTGGTGGCCGGTGGCGAAGTTGTCGAGCCCGGTCACGCGCTGGCCCAGCTTGAGCAAGGCCTCGACCAGGTTCGAGCCGATGAAGCCGGCCGCGCCCGTCACCAACCAGTGGTAGCTGGTGGCGCGCAACTGCTGCTGAACGTCTGCAAATTTTTTCACTGTCTGGTTCTCTCTTGGTGCAACGGCCTTGCCCGGGGTCGGCTCACAGGCGCCAGACGCTGAAGCCGGCCGCGGTCAGCGCCTTCTGGTCGAACTGCGCTTTGACGTCGATGAAGCAGCCACCGGCATTCAGCTTCGCGGCTAATTCGGCCTGCGGGCGCGCCAGCAATTCCTTGTGCGAGACCGCCGCCACCAGCGCGTCGGCGCGCGGCAGGCTGTCCCAGCTTTCGAGGGTGATGCCGTATTCGTGCTGCGCCTCGTCGGCCGCGGCGACCGGGTCGTAGACGTGCACGTCCAGGCCATAGGACTGCAGTTCGAACACGATGTCCGCGACTTTCGAGTTGCGCAGGTCGGGACAGTTTTCCTTGAAGGTCAGGCCGAGCACGTTGACCTTGGACCCCTTGACGTGGAAACCGGCGGCGATCATCGACTTCACGGTTTTTTCCGCGACGAACTTGGCCATGCCGTCGTTGATGCGGCGCCCAGCCAGGATCACCTGCGGGTGGTAGCCGATCATCTCGGCCTTGTGCGTCAGGTAGTAGGGATCGACGCCGATGCAGTGGCCGCCGACCAGGCCCGGGGTGAACTTCAGGAAGTTCCATTTGGTGCCGGCCGCCTTCAGCACTTCGCTGGTGTCGATGCCGATCTTGTCGAAGATGATGGCCAGTTCGTTCATCAGGGCGATGTTCAGGTCGCGCTGGGTGTTTTCGATGACCTTGGCCGCTTCCGCCACCTTGATGCTGGAGGCGCGGTGCACGCCGGCGGTGATGATCGATTCGTACAGGCTGGCGATCAGCGCGAGCGTGTCGGCGTCGTCGCCCGAGACCACCTTGAGGATCGTGGTCAGGGTGTGTTCCTTGTCGCCCGGGTTGATGCGCTCGGGCGAGAAGCCAACGTGGAAATCGCGCTTCCATTTCAGGCCCGAATGCTGCTCGAGGATGGGGATGCAGACTTCT
>DASRXO010000434.1:0-4020 GCA_035654095.1 Telluria sp. | reverse complement strand
CGATCCTGAGCGTGCGACGCGGCGGCGTCGTCGCCCTCGGCGGTGATGGACAGGTCACGCTCGGCAACATCGTCGTCAAGTCGACTGCACGCAAGGTTCGCAAGCTCTACCACGACCGCGTGCTGGCTGGCTTCGCCGGCGCGACCGCCGATGCCTTCACGCTGTTCGAACGCTTCGAGGCCAAGCTCGAGAAGCACCAGGGCCACCTCGCGCGCGCTGCGATCGAGCTGACGAAGGACTGGCGCACCGACCGCGTGCTGCGCCGGCTCGAAGCGATGCTGCTGGTGGCCGACCACGAATCGACGCTGGTGATCACCGGGAACGGCGACGTGCTCGAGCCGGAAGACGGCATCGGCGCGATCGGCTCGGGCGGCGTGTACGCGCAGTCGGCCGCCAAGGCGCTGCAGGAAAACACCGAGCTGGCGCCGGCCGAGATCGTCAAGAAGGCGCTCACCATCGCGGGCGAGCTGTGCATCTACACGAATATGTCCCACATCATCGAGACGCTGGACTAAACCCCGCGCACCCACCATGAACATGACACCGCTGGAAATCGTTTCCGAACTGGATAAACACGTCGTCGGCCAGGGCAAGGCCAAGCGCGCGGTCGCGATCGCGCTGCGCAACCGCTGGCGCCGCCAGCAGGTGGCCGAGCCGCTGCGCCACGAAATCACGCCCAAGAACATCCTGATGATCGGCCCCACCGGGGTCGGCAAGACCGAAATCGCGCGCCGCCTGGCCAAGCTGGCCGACGCCCCCTTCATCAAGATCGAAGCGACCAAGTTCACCGAAGTCGGTTATGTCGGGCGCGACGTCGACACCATCATCCGCGACCTGATCGACATCGGCATCAAGCAGACCCGCGCCAGCGAAATGAAGAAGGTGCGCCAGCGCGCCGAGGACGCGGCCGAAGACCGCATCATCGACATCCTGGTGCCGCCGGCGCGCGACTTCGGCTTCAACGTCAGCCACAGCACGCCCGACGCGAAGGAAGGCGACAACACGCGCCAGACCTTCCGCAAGCGCCTGCGCGAAGGCGCGCTGGACGAGCGCGAGATCGAGATCGAAGTGGCCGACGCCGGCCCGCAGATGGAAATCATGGCGCCGCCCGGCATGGAAGAGATGACCGAGCAAATCAAGTCCATGTTCTCCGGCATCGGCGGCGCGCGCAAGAAGCCGCGCAAGATGAAGGTCAAGGAAGCCATGAAGCTGCTGGTCGACGAGGAAGCGGCCAAGCTGATCAACGACGACGAGATGAAGCAGAAGGCGATCCAGAACGTCGAGCAGAACGGCATCGTGTTCCTCGACGAGATCGACAAGATCGCCTCGCGTTCGGAAATGGGCGGGGCCGACGTCTCGCGCGCCGGGGTGCAGCGCGACCTGCTGCCGCTGGTCGAGGGCACCACGGTCAACACCAAGTACGGCATGATCCGCACCGACCACATCCTGTTCATCGCGTCCGGCGCCTTCCACCTGGCCAAGCCGTCCGACCTGATCCCGGAACTGCAGGGCCGCTTTCCGATCCGGGTCGAACTCGAGTCGCTCTCGATCGCCGATTTCGAATCGATCCTGACCGGCACCGACGCCTGCCTGACCAAGCAGTACGAAGCCCTGCTGGCGACCGAAGGGGTGCGCATCGACTTCACGCCCGAGGGCATCACGCGGCTCGCCGAGATCGCGTTCTCGGTCAATGAGCGCACCGAAAACATCGGCGCGCGCCGCCTGTACACGGTGATGGAAAAGCTGCTCGAGGAGGTCTCGTTCGGGGCCAGCGAAACCGGCGGCCAGGTGGTGACGATCGATGCGCCCTACGTCAACGTGCGGCTTGACAAGCTGGCCGTCAACGAAGACCTGTCGCGCTACGTGCTGTAACACCGGACCAAGGGGGAACGGCATGGCGAACAAGGCATTGGCGACGCGGCAGAAGATGCGGATCCAGGTCGAGCCCTCCCAGCAGTTCGGCAAGCCGCGCAATCCGGTGGCGGTGGCCGCCAAGCAGCGCGCGGCCGGGCCGCATGCCAAGGGCCAGGCGGCGCAGCGCCAGGCCGCCAAACGGGCGCTGGCCAAGGCCAAGCTCACGCCGGAAGAAGAGTAAGAAGAGTAGGGGCCGCCTGCGGGCGCCGCTTGGGCGCCCGCGATCAGGCCATGTCCACAGTGTCCGCAGTTTGGGCGCCGGCTGCCACCATCTTGTGCGAAGCAGCGTTACCCGGTACATTGGGTACCGTATTCCGATACTCCCCACAAGACAGAGGATTCCATGAGCTCACCCGAGCTGGTATTGCAGGTCCTGCGCGCCGAGCTGCGCGCCGCGAGCATCACCTACAAGGCCCTGGCCGAACGCATCGGCATGAGCGAATCGAGCGTCAAGCGCATGTTCGGCCAAAAGGACATGGCCTTGTCGCGGCTGGCCCAGATCTGCAAGGCGACCGGCATCGCGATGGAGGACGTGCTGCGCCAGGCGGCCGACGTCAAGCCGCATTCCGACACCCTGACCCTGACCCAGGAAAAATCGCTGATGGCCAATCCGCGCCTGCTGCTGGTGGCGATCTGCTGCCTCGGGCACTGGACCCTCGAGCAAGTGCTCGAGACCTACAACTTGAGCGAGCCCGAATGCATCGGCTTCCTGGCGGAGCTGGACCGGCTCGGCCTGATCGAATTGAAGCCGCTGAACCGCTACAGCCTGCGGGTATCGAACGCCTTCCGCTGGCTGGCCGACGGCCCGGTGCAGCAGTACTTCCGCGAGCAGGTGGTGGCCGATTATTTCGGCGGCTGTTTCGACGGCGCCGGCGAGACCCTGATGTGCCTGCCCGCGCGGCTGTCGCTGCCGAGCGCGCAGGAGCTGGTGCAAAAGATCCAGCAGCTGGCGGGCGAGCTGGCGCGCCTGCACCAGAACGACCGCCGGCTCGACGCCGACCAGCGCGACGGCTTCACCCTGCTGCTCGGCTTCCGTTCATGGGAATTCGCGGCCTTCACCGCGCTGCGCCGGCCGGACGCGCCCTCGCACCAGATCGGCGCGCGGACGAGCTACAAGGCGTGAGGTTTACTGGTTGACCGGGGCCGGCGGCGGCTGGCCGCCGACCGCGCGCGTGGGCGGCGGCATCTGCACCGGCGGCGCCGGCGGCGGCGCTTGCGGCGCCTGCTGCTGCGGCTGCGGCGCCGCGTGCAGCGGACCGGGCGAGATCTGGCCCTGCACATTCGGCTGCGCCTGCGGCATCGGCTGCGGCGCGGGCTGCTGGATCGGCTGCTGCGGCATGGCTTGCGGTTGCGGCATTTGGCGCTGCGGCATCTGCTGCTGCGCGCCGGGCAGCGGCGGCGCCGTCGCGTCGTTCGGCTTGGCCTCGACGGCCAATTCGATCCGCTTCAGGACCCCGCCCTCGGACAGCATCACATAACGCGGATGCACTTCCTGCACGGTGACGCCGGAGACGATTTCCTTGCCGAGCTTGAGCGCCTTGGGCGGGCTGCCGTCGGCCACCAGGATCGCCACGCTGTCGCGGCCTGCGGCGACCACGCCGGTCAGCTGGTAATTGGTGGCCACCACGGCCGCGGCCTGGCCGCCGAACAGGCTGGCGGCGGCGTCCACGCTGGGTTCGGGCGCGGCCGACGGCGGCGCGGCGGCCAGCGGGCGCTGCGCAGGCTGATACAGCTGCAAGACCCAGTAGGCGACCGACGCCGACAGGACGATCAGCGCCAGCAGGGTGAAAAGTAAGGGCAAACGCTTCATCGGATTCCTTGGTTACCGCACCAGCTGATTGATTTCAATGATAGGCATCAGCACCGCGAGCACGATCAGCAGCACCACCAGGCCCATCGCGAGGATCAGCACCGGCTCCAGCAGGCCCGCGATGGTGAGGGTGCGCCGCTCCAGGTCCTGCTGCTGCGAGCTGGCCGCGCGTTCGAGCATGGCCGGCAGCTCGCCGGTGATTTCGCCGGCCCGGATCATGTGGATCAGCATCGGCGGGAAGTGCTTTTGCGCCGACAGCGCGCGCGCCAGGCTCACGCCCTCGCGCACGCTGGCGC
>DASRXO010000433.1:0-5021 GCA_035654095.1 Telluria sp. | reverse complement strand
AGGCTCTCGGCATACAAGGCCCAGCCTTCGCCGAACGCGACGTACCAGCCGTAGCGCCGGAAGTTGGGCAGGTCGGCGATCTCGTGGGCGCGCGCGGTCTGCAGATGGTGGCCGGGTACCGCTTCATGCAGGGCCAGGGTTTCGGTCTCCCACAGCGGGCGCGAGTCGAGGCGCGAGGTGTTGACCACCAGCGCGGCGGGCCGGTCGGCGCTGGCCGCTTCGTAGTAGGCCGCGCCCTGGTTGTCGGCGCCCACGTCCTGCGATTGCTTGATGCCGATGTCTTCGGCCGGCAGCGTGGCGAACAATCGCGGCAGGCGTTCGGTGGCGCGCGCGACGATGCGGCGGTAGCGCTCGAGCAGTTGTTCGGGTCTGGCGGGGAACAGCCGCGGGTCGCTGTTGGCGAAGGCGATGAACTGGGCGAACGAGCCGGCAAAGCCGGTGCGCGCGATCACGCTGCGCATCTCGGCGCGGATGCGTGCGACTTCCTTCAGGCCGAGCGCGTGGATCTCGGCCGGCGTCATGCTGGTGGTGGTGTTCTCGCGCACCGCGAAGGCGTAGTAGTCGGGGCCTGCGGGCAGGGCGCCGGCGGCGATCGATTCGCGCGCCGCGGGCAGGTAGTCGGTGCGGATGAAGTCTTCGAGTTTTTGCAGCGCCGGCGCGGCCTTGTTGCGCAGGGCGGCCGGTCCGGCGGCGGCCAGTTCTTCGCGCACCGGCTTCGGAATCGTCGCGGGGATCTGGCGGAACGGCGCGCCGAGCTGGCCGCCGACCAGGTTCTCGCGCAGCTGCTTGAGCATCGCGGGCAGGGCGCGCAACGTGGGCTTGGGCGCGGTCCAGCCGCTGCGCATCCCTTCGCGCAGCTGCTCGAGAATGCCGTCGATGTGGCGCGGCAGCGCGTCGATGCGGGCCAGGTAGTTGCGGTAGTCGGTCTCGGTGGCGAACGGCATCTGCGCCACCAGCCGCGGGAAATTGAGGTGGATGCCGTCCTGCGCGGTGATCGGCTGCGGGTCGTAGGGATAGAAGGCGGCAGCCTGCAGCTTGCGCTCCTTGTCGTCGACGAACAAGTCATAGGACAGCTGGTCCTGGCCGGTGAGTTTGTCGCGCTCGATCAGGCGCGCCTGGGCCAGCATGGTGCGCTGGTGCTGGAGGGCGGCGCGGCTGGCGGCCAGCGAGGTGTCGGACAGGGTCGCATCGTAGCGGTAATCGCCGACGGTGGTGGCGAATTCAGGCTGGTTTTGCAGGCGCCATTGCCAGTCGGCCTCGAACAGCGCGCGCGCCTGCTGGTCCGCCGCGCTTGCGCTCCACGCCGCACAGGGCGCGAACATCAACACACAAAAGGCGAACAGTTTGCGCATGCATGGCTCCGAACTGGATGGCCATTTTAGCAAAATGCCGAACCCGGCCGCGCGCATAAAACCGGGGCCAGTGCCGACATTCGGACACGGGCTCGACAGGCGCGCCTGTCGAGCCCGTGTCCGAATGTCGGCACTGACCCCGGTTTTATGCGCGCCCGCCCGTGACGCGCTCGATGCCGGCCAGGTCGCGCCAGCTCTGCACCTCGGTGTAGCCCTTGGCCGCGAGCAGCGCACGCACTTGCGCGGCCTGGTCGTAGCCGTGCTCCATCAGCAGCCAGCCCTGGCCGACAAGGTGGGCGCGCGCCCCGCCGACGATGGTGCGCAGCGCCGACAGGCCATCCGCGTGGTCGGTCAGCGCGCCCACCGGTTCGAAACGCAAATCGCCTTGCGACAGGTGTACGTCGCCATCGGCGATATACGGGGGGTTGGAGACGATCAGCTCGAACACCTCGCCGTCCAGCGCGGCGAACCAGTCGCTTTGCAGGAAGCGCACCCGGGCGCCATTCTCCGCCGCATTCGTGCGCGCGACCTCTAGCGCCTCGATGCTGACGTCGAGCGCGGTCACGCCGGCGTCCTGCCGCGTGTGGGCGATGGCCACCGCGATCGCACCGCTGCCGGTGCCCATGTCGAGCACGCGGCCTTGCGCCGGCAGCCGTTCGAGCGCCAGTTCGACCAGCAGTTCGGTGTCGGGGCGCGGAATCAGCACCGCATCGGTGACGCGGAAATCGAGGCCGAAGAATTCGCGCCGGCCGACGAGGTAGGCGATCGGTTCGCCGTGCTGGCGGCGCTCCACCAGCGCCGCCAGCGCCGCCGCCTCGATCCCGGTCAGCCGGCGTTCGGATTGGGTGATCAGGCCGACGCGCGTGAGGCCCAGCGCATGGCACAGCAGGATGCGGTTTTCCAGCGGATCGAGCGGCAGCGCGGCTTGCAGCGTGCCGACCGTGGCGCCGGCGGCGATCATCGCACGCGCCGGCGCACCAGCACCCAGGCCAGCGCCGCGGCCAGGATCACGAACCACACCGCCGACCATTGCGGGATCGAGAGCCCGAGCAGGGTGTCGCGCGCGTCTTCGCACAGGCCGTCGGCGCGGAAGATCCACGGCAGGTATGTGGCGGTCGGGATTTTGTTCAGCACGGTCTCCATCGGGTCGATGCCGCAGGACAGGCCGGGATGGGCCAGCACCCACAGGTGCTTGCCGACCACGCCCAGGCCGCCGAGTGCGCCGAGTGCGGCCAGGCCGGCGCCCAGTTTGGGCTTGCCGCCGAGCGCGCCAAGCAGGGCGCAGATACCGATCGCGAGGAACAGGTAGCGCTGGATCACGCACAAGGGGCAGGGCAGCATGTCCTTCACGTGCTGGAGGTAGAGCGCGGCGCCGATCAGGGCGAAGCAGGCGGCGGCGATGGCGAGAAGCAGGTTGCGCGATGTAGGCATGGTCAGTGGCGTTAGAGGCGGGGCGATAAATGGGGTCAGAGTTTTTTTTCGCCGGGGGTTAGGCGAAAATTACTCTGACCCCTTTTATCGCCTCGCCGATTAGTTAGCGGCTTCGGGGCCGTGAAAGTAGGGTCAGAGTAATTTTCGCATAAAGCCGCGAAGTCGCGGCATGCCGCGACGAGAACTCTGCCCCTATTTTCACTACGTCAACTTAGTTCTGGCTTAATCCCCCAGCGCCGCCAGCAGCTCGGCCTGATGCTCGGCCGCCAGCGCATTGGTCAGGTCCGCCAGATCCCCGTCCATGATGAAATCGAGCTTGTACAAGGTCAGGTTGATGCGGTGGTCGGTCATGCGCCCCTGCGGGAAATTGTAGGTGCGGATCCGCTCGCTGCGGTCGCCCGAGCCGATCAGGCTCTTGCGGGTCGCCGCTTCCTTCGACTGCTGCTCGCGCAACTGCACGTCCTTGATGCGCGCGGCCAGCACCTTCAGCGCCGAGGCCTTGTTCTTGTGCTGGCTGCGGTCGTCCTGGCATTCGACCACGATCCCGGTCGGCAGGTGGGTCAGGCGCACCGCCGAATCGGTCTTGTTGATGTGCTGCCCGCCGGCGCCGGACGCGCGGAAGGTGTCGATCCGCAGGTCGGCCGGGTTGATGTTCACGTCCTCGACTTCGTCGGCCTCCGGCATCACCGCCACCGTGCAGGCCGAGGTGTGGATCCGGCCCTGGGTTTCGGTGGCCGGCACCCGCTGCACGCGGTGCCCGCCCGACTCGAACTTGAGCTTGGAGTAGGCGCCGTTGCCGATCAGGCGCACGATCACTTCGCGGTAGCCGCCCAAATCGGATGGCGACTCCGACACCATCTCCACCTGCCAGCGATTGCGCTCGGCGAAGCGGGTGTACATGCGCAGCAGGTCGCCGGCGAACAGCGCCGATTCGTCGCCGCCGGTGCCGGCGCGGATCTCGAGGAAGATGTTGCGCTCGTCGTTGACGTCCTTCGGCAGCAGCATCGTCTGCAGATCGAGTTCGAGCTGCGCCACGCGCGCCTTGGCCGCTTCGATTTCCTCCTGCGCGAACTCCTTCATGTCGGGGTCCTGCAGCATCTCCTGGGCGTCGGCGATGTCGCTGTGCGCGGCCTGGAACTGCTTGTACAGCGCGACCAGCGGGCCGATCTCGGCGTGCTCGCGGGTCATCTTGCGGTAGCTGTCCATGTTCGAGGTCGCGCCCTCGTGCATCAGCAGTTCGTCGAGTTCGACGAGGCGGTTGGCCAGTTGGTCCAGCTTGGCCAGCATGGATGGTTTCATAAGGTCGCTCGTGAGATGGAATCGGCGCCGCGCAAGGCACGGCGGAACAGGCGGCGGCCGCGCGCGGGGCGGCGGCGCAAGGAAGAAGGGGCGCTAACGGCGGCCGCGGAACAGCTGCGGCAGCAGGTCGGCCAAAAGCGCGCGCTCGTCGCCCTGGGCGCGGTGCAGCGCCTGCTGCGGGCCGTGCAGGAACTTGGCGGTCAGGCCCTTGGACAGCGCTTCGAGCACCGCATCCACGTCCTCGCCGCGGGCCAGCATTTTCTTGGCGCGTTCGAGTTCGAACAGGCGCATCGCCTCGCTCGATTCGTGCAGGTCCTGGATCACCGGCACCACGGCGCGGTCGCCGATCCAGTGCATGAAGGATTGCACCCGCGTTTCGATGATCGCTTCGGCCTGCGCCACCGCGGCCTCGCGGCCTTCGCGGCCGGTCTGCACCACCTGGCTCAAGTCGTCCACCGTGTAGAGGAACACGTCGTCGAGGCGCGCCACTTCGGATTCGATATCGCGCGGCACCGCCAGGTCGACCATGAACATCGGCTTGTGGCGGCGCGCCTTGATCGCGCGCTCGACCAGCCCGAGGCCGATCAGCGGCAGCGTCGAGGCGGTCGACGAGATCACGATGTCGAACTGCGCCAGCTGGGCCGGCAGGTCGGCCAGCCGGATCGCCTTGCCGTTGAAGCGGTGCGCCAGCGCCTCGCCGCGCTCCATGGTGCGGTTGGCCACCGTGATCGACTTCGGGTTCTGGGCCGCGAAGTGGGTGGCGCACAGTTCGATCATCTCGCCGGCGCCGATGAACAGCACGCGCTGGTCGGCCACCGTGTCGAAGATGCGCTGCGACAGCCGCACCGCGGCCGCCGCCATCGACACGCTGTGGGCGCCGATTTCGGTGGTGCTGCGCACTTCCTTGGCCACCGAGAAGCTGCGCTGGAACAGCTGGTG
>DASRXO010000432.1:0-2569 GCA_035654095.1 Telluria sp. | reverse complement strand
ACCGGCGGCGTGTTCGGCTTCGCGGCCTGGCTGGCGATTTTGGTGGCGCCGTTCATCTTCTTCGCGCGCTCGTTCGGACCGCACGCGCACGCCAGCCGGGCCCAGTTCGCACTGGCGCTGGCCGGCATGCTGGTGGTGGTCAGTTACTTCAGCTTCGGCCTGACCGAGGTGATTTTCTGGTCGGTCAAGGGCTGCCTGTTTTATGCGCTGATGATTTTCCTGCTGATGGGCTTTTGCCTGAACGAGAAAGAGAACGATGGAATATAGCGACATGACCCGGCGGCTGGTGGCGATCGTCAAGCCCTACCGCATGCGCGCCTTGCTGTCGCTGGTCGCGATGGCCGGCACCGCCGCCACCCAACCGCTGCTCGGCAAGGCGCTCGAACTGCTGCTCGATCACGGCTTCGGCGAACACAAGATCGACTTCAGCCTGTGGCTGATCCCGCTGGTGCTGATTACGATCTTCGCGCTGCGCGGCGTGTTCACCTTCTCGACCGCGTATCTGAACAACTGGATCATGAGCCGCCTGCTCAACGACCTGCGGCGCATGGTGTTCGACCGTTTGCTGCGGCTGCCGGTGGCGCGCTTCCACGAAGAGTCGACCGGCAAGATCATCAACACCGTGATCGGCGACGTGCGCCAGGTGGTCGACATGATCAACTCCGTGTTCCTCGCCTTCGTGCGCGACTCGATGGTGGTGCTTGGCTTGCTGATCGCGCTGATCTGGCTGAACTGGAAGCTGACCCTGGTGGCGCTGGTGATCGTGCCGCTGACCGCGGTGATCGTACGCACCACCACCGGCCGCCTGCGCCGCCTGAACCGCGAGAACCAACGCGTGACCGGCGAGATGACGCAGGTAGTGGAAGAGGCGGCGCGCGGCCACCAGGTGATCCGCGTGTTCTCCGGCGAGCGTTATGAACGCAAGCGCTTCGAGCAGCGCAGCGAAGCCCTGCGCGGCTTCTCGCAGCGCATGACGGTGGCGGCGGCCGCCACGGTGCCGACCACCCAGGTCGCGACCGCGCTGGCGGTGTCGGTGGTGATCGTGATGGCGATCCAGTCGAACATGAGCGTGGGCGAGTTCACCAACTTCATCACCATGATGCTGATGCTGATGACGCCGCTCAAGGCGCTGGTCGAGGTCAACGGCCCGGTGCAGCGCGGGATGGCGGCGGCGGAGACCGTGTTCGAGATGATCGACGCGCCGGTCGAGCACGACCCGGGCAGCAAGGTGCTGGACCGCGCGCAAGGCCACCTGCAATTCGACCACGTGTCGTTCCGCTACTCGGACAACAATCCGCTGGCGCTGTCGGACGTCACGCTCGAGGTCAAGCCGGGGCAGACGGTGGCGTTGGTGGGGGTGTCGGGCGGCGGCAAGTCGACCTTCGTCAACCTGGTCACGCGCTTTTATGCGCCGAGCGCCGGGCGCATCCTGCTCGATGGCGTGCCGTACGAAGACGTCACGCTCGGCAGCCTGCGCGCGCAACTGGCGATGGTGAGCCAGAACGTGGTGCTGTTCGACGACACGCTGGGCGCGAACATCGCATACGGCGCCGATACCATCGATGCGGAGCGGCTGGCGGGCGCGATCCGCGCGGCGCATTTGAGCGAGGTGGTGGCCGCGCTGCCGGAGGGCGCCGACACCCGCATCGGCGAGAACGGCATGCGGCTGTCGGGCGGCCAGCGCCAGCGGGTAGCGATCGCGCGCGCGATCTACAAGGACGCGCCGATCTTGATCCTGGACGAAGCCACGTCGGCGCTCGACAACGAGTCCGAGCGTGCGGTGCAGGCGGCGCTCGACTCGCTGATGGCGGGGCGTACCACGCTGGTGATCGCGCACCGGCTATCGACCATCGAACGGGCCGACCGCATCGTGGTGATGGACCAGGGCCGGATCGCCGAAGCGGGCACGCATGACGAGCTGCTGGCGCTGAACGGCCTGTACGCCAATCTGTACCGGCTGCAGTTCGCCGCGGTGGCGGCATGAACGGCAGCCTGCGCACGCTGGTGATTTCGCCGAACTGGATCGGCGACGCGGTGATGGCGCAGCCCTTGCTGCAACTGCTCAAGCGGCAGCATCCGGAGCGTGCGATCGACGTGCTGGCGCCGCCCTCGGTGGCGCCGGTATGGCGCGCGATGATGGAAGTCGACAGCGTGCTCGAGACCCCGTTCCGTCACGGCGCGCTGCAACTGAAGGAGCGCTGGAAGTACGCGCAGATGCTGCGTGCGCGCGGCTATGCCGACGCCTACGTGCTGCCGAACACGCTCAAGTACGCGCTGATCCCGTGGCTGGCGGGGATTCCGAAGCGGGTCGGCTACCAGGGCGAGATGCGTTACGGCCTGCTGAACACGATGCACCATGACGACGCGCCGCCGCGGCCGATGGTGGCGTTTTATGCGGCGTTGGCGGGCGATCCGGCGGCGGCGCTGCGGGCCGACGTCCCGCGTCCGGTGCTGCGCGCGAGTGGCGAACAAGTGGCGGCTGCCTGTGCGAAGGCCGGCATCGCGCCCGAACGCCGGCTGGTGGTGTTCGCGCCGGGCGCCGAATTCGGCGCGGCCAAGCGCTGGCCGG
>DASRXO010000431.1:0-3524 GCA_035654095.1 Telluria sp. | reverse complement strand
CAGCTCGTCGTCGGCCGCATGCAGGATGGCCAGCTTGGCGCCGGCCTTGACGGCGGCGCGCAAACGGGTCGCCACCAGCGGATGGTCCTTGCGCAGGAAGGAGCCGATGATGAAGGCGCGCTTGAGCGTCGACAGCTCGGCGATCGGCATGCCCAGCCACGGCGTGACCTGGCCGTCCAGCGCGAAGTCGCTCTGGCGCAGGCGGAACTCGACGTTCTCGGAACCGAAGCCGCGCAGGGCCTTCTGCAACAGGTGGAGTTCTTCGACCGTCGAATGCGGCGTGGCGACGGCGGCGATCGCATCGGCGCCATGTTCATGCTTGATGTTGCGCAGGCCGTGGGCGATGTATTCGAGCGCGGTCTGCCAGTCGGTTTCCTGCCACTGGCCGCCCTGCTTGATCAGCGGCGCGGTCAGGCGCGCCTGGTTGTCCAGCGCTTCGTAGGAGAAGCGGTCCTTGTCCGAGATCCAGCATTCGTTGATGGCGTCGTTCTCGAGCGGGAGCACGCGCATCACCTTGCCGCCCTTGACCTGGACGATCAGGTTGCTGCCCAGCGAATCGTGAGGCGAGACCGACTTGCGGCGCGACAGTTCCCAGGTCCGGGCGCTGTAGCGGAACGGCTTGGAGGTCAGCGCGCCGACCGGGCACAGGTCGATCATATTGCCCGACACTTCGGAGTCGACGGTCTTGCCGACGAAGGCAGTGATCTCGGCGTGCTCGCCGCGGCCCAGCATGCCCAGCTCCATCACGCCGGCCACTTCCTGGCCGAAGCGCACGCAGCGGGTGCAGTGGATGCAACGGGTCATCTCTTCCATCGAGATCAGCGGGCCGGCGTCTTTCGGCGGCACCACGCGCTTGTCTTCTTCGTAGCGCGAACCGGACTTGCCGTAACCGACGGCCAAGTCCTGCAACTGGCATTCGCCGCCCTGGTCGCAGATCGGGCAATCGAGCGGGTGATTGATGAGCAGGAACTCCATCACCGATTTCTGCGCCTGCACCGCTTTCGCGCTGTTCGAGCGCACGATCATGCCGGCCGAGACCGGCGTGGCGCAGGCCGGCAAAGGCTTGGGCGCCTTCTCGACTTCGACCAGGCACATGCGGCAGTTGGCGGCGATCGACAATTTCTTGTGATAGCAGAAGTGCGGGATGTAGGTTCCGAGTTTGTTGGCCGCGTCCATCACCATGCTGCCCGGTGGGACCTCGACCTTCTTACCGTCAATTTCAATTTCAACCATGAGATTTCTCTGGCCTTAGATGTAAGCAGGCACTAAGCAATGCTTGTGCTCGATGTGATATTCAAATTCTTCGCGGAAGTTCTTGATCATGGCGCGCACCGGCATCGCCGCCGCATCGCCCAGCGCGCAGATGGTGCGGCCCTGGATGTTGTCGGCGATCGAGTTCAACATGTCCAGATCGTCGGCGCGGCCCTGGCCGTGCTCGATGCGGTGGATCATGCGGTACAACCAGCCCGTGCCTTCGCGGCATGGGGTGCACTGGCCGCACGATTCTTCGTAATAGAAGTAGGACAGGCGCAGCAGCGACTTGACCATGCAGCGCGTCTCGTCCATCACGATCACGGCGCCGGAACCGAGCATCGAGCCGGCTTTCGCGATCGCGTCGTAGTCCATGTCGGTGGCCATCATGACGTCGCCGGTCAGCACCGGCATCGACGAGCCGCCGGGAATGACCGCCTTGATTTTTTTGCCGTCGCGCATGCCGCCGGCCAGTTCCAGCAGCGTGGCGAACGGCGTGCCGAGCGGCACTTCGTAATTGCCCGGCAAGGCCACGTCGCCCGACATCGAGAAGATCTTGGTGCCGCCGTTGTTCGGCTTGCCCAGCGCGGCGTACTTCTCGCCCCCCATATTCATGACCCAGGGCACCGCTGCGAAGGTCTCGGTGTTGTTGATGGTGGTCGGCTTGCCGTACAGGCCGAACGAGGCCGGGAACGGCGGCTTGAAGCGCGGCTGGCCTTTTTTGCCCTCCAGCGATTCGAGCAATGCGGTTTCTTCGCCGCAGATGTAGGCGCCGTAGCCGTGGAAGGCGTGCAGCTGAAAGCAAAATTCGCTGCCGTGAATCTTGTCGCCCAACATGTTCGCGGCGCGCGCCTCTTCCAGCGCTTCTTCGAAGCGGTCGTAGTCGGCAAAGATCTCGCCGTGGATGTAGTTGTAGCCGACCGTGATGCCCATCGCATAGGCGCCGATGGCCATGCCTTCGATCAGGGCGTGCGGGTTGTAGCGAATGATGTCGCGGTCCTTGAAGGTGCCCGGCTCGCCTTCGTCGGAATTGCAGACGAGGTATTTCTGGCCCGGGAACTGACGCGGCATGAAGCTCCACTTCAGGCCGGTCGGGAAGCCGGCGCCGCCGCGGCCGCGCAGCGAGGATGCCTTCAGTTCGGCGATCACCTGCTCCGGCGTGATCTTCTCGTCCAGGATGCGGCGCAGCGCGCTGTAGCCGCCACGGTTCACGTAATCCTGCAGGTGCCAGTTCTTGCCGTCCAGGCCAGCCAGGATCAGCGGGCCGATGTGGCGATTGTGGAGTGATGTCATTTCTTGAGTTCCTCGACCAGTGCGTCGATCTTGTCGTTCGACATCCAGCTGCACATGCGCTTGTTATTGACCAGCATGACCGGCGCGTCGCCGCAGGCGCCCATGCACTCGCCCTCGACCAGGGTGAAGCGATTGTCGGCGGTGGTTTCGCGGAAGCCGATGCCGAGCTTCTCTTGCAGGTAGTGGGCCGCCTTTTCGCCGCCCGACAGCTGGCACGGCAGGTTGGTGCACACCGAAATCTTGAACTTGCCGACCGGCTTGACGTTGTACATATTGTAGAAGGTCGCCACTTCCTGCACCGCGATGGCGGGCATGCCGAGGTAGTCGGCGACGTCCTGCATCACGTCCGGCGGAAGCCAGCCTTTCTCGTCCTGGGCAATGGCGAGCGCCGCCATGACCGCCGACTGTTTCTGGTCGGGCGGGAACTTGGCGACTTCACGGTCGATTTTTTTGTATGACTGCTCTGATAACAACATGTGTGTGCCTCGAATATGCAAGCGGCTTATCGGTCAATACTGCCGAATACGATGTCCTGGGTTCCAATGATGGTGACGGCATCCGCGATCATGTGGCCGCGCGCCATTTCGTCCAGGCTCTGCAGGTGGGCATAGTCGGGGGCGCGAATCTTCAGGCGGTAGGGCTTGTTGGCGCCGTCGGAGATCAGGTAGATCCCGAACTCGCCCTTCGGATGCTCGACCGCCGCGTAAGCCTCGCCCGGCGGCACGTGCATGCCTTCGGTGAACAGCTTGAAGTGGTGGATCAGCGATTCCATGTTCGACTTCATGTCGGTGCGCTTGGGCGGCGCGACCTTGTTGTTGTCGACCATCACCGGGCCCGGATTGGCGCGCAGCCAGCTCGAAGCCTGCTTGATGATGCGGTTCGACTGGCGCATCTCTTCGACCCGCACCAGGTAGCGGTCGTAGCAGTCGCCGTTCACGCCCACCGGAATGTCGAACTCCATGCGGTCATACACTTCGTAG
>DASRXO010000430.1:0-2494 GCA_035654095.1 Telluria sp. | reverse complement strand
GCAGCAGGCCGCCGGCCGCGCCGGACTGGCGCAGGAAGCGCCGGCGCGCGGGAGAGAGCAAGGTCGCGGCGCTCATTTGGCCGCCTTCGCCGGGGTGGCCGCGGTAGCCAGTTCGGCCGCGCGATGGATGCCGGCGCGGATCCGCGTGTAGGTCGCGCAGCGGCACAGGTTGCCGCCCATCGCTTCGTCGATCTGCTCGTCGGTGGGGCGCGGATGGGTCTTGAGCAAGGCCGAGGCCGTCATGATCTGTCCGGCCTGGCAGTAGCCGCACTGGGGAACGTCGAGTTCCTGCCAGGCCTGCTGCAAGGGGTGCATGGCGTGCGGGTGCAAGCCTTCGATGGTGGTGACCTTGCGCTTGCCGACCGAGGCGGCCGGGGTCAGGCAGGAACGGCTCGGCACGCCATCGATGTGCACGGTACAGGCGCCGCACTGGCCGATGCCGCAACCGTACTTGGTGCCGACCAGGCCGAGCGTGTCGCGCAGCGCCCACAGCAGCGGCGTATCGGGCGCCAGTTCCATGTCGTGCATTTTTCCATTGATACTAAGACTGTACTTACCCACAAGCGCCCCCGGTCGGAAATTAGGTGCGTTATCGTAACTCCAATTTAACAAGCTTGCTGGGCGGAAGTTGCGAGGCGTTATTGCAGTCGGAGGATACCGGCCTAGTATGAAAGGGGACGGCGGCCTGCGCCTCCCTCCGAAGCCGCCGCCGCTCCGACAAGGAGATCGCCATGGACACCAAACAGAACAAGCAATTGGTCATGCACGCCTACGAGATGTACAAGAACCGGGACATCAAGGGCATCCTCGCGCTATGCGACGACAAGGTCGAATGGATGGGACCCGAGTCCGAGCTCATCCCGTTCGCCGGCAACCATCACGGCAAAGACCAGGTAGCGCAATTTTTCAGCAAGCTCGAGCAGGCTCAGGACGCCGTCAGATTCGAGCCGCACGATTTCATCGCCGACGGCGACAAAGTGGCGGTCACCGGCGACGCCGCCTGGCACGTGAAGGGAACCGGACAGACTTACGAGGGCCCGTGGGCCCACGTTTTCACCCTGCGCAACGGGAAGATCGCGCGCTTCGAACAGTACGTCCACACCGCCGCGGCGGAGGCGGCGTTCCGTCCGGCCCAGACGGCCAGCGCTGCGCAGGCCAAGCCGCTGCGGCACTGATGCGCGGGACAATACCCGTCGTTTTCCCCAATGGGGAGAACGACGGTTAGGCGGCGCTTTGTGCGGCCGGGGCGCCGAAGGATGCCAACAAGGCCGCTTCCTTCTGCCTGGCCGCCTTGAGGTGGCGCTCCTTCACGTGGCCGTAGCCGCGGATGTCTTCGGGGATGCTGGCGATCGCCACCGCCTGCGCGAGCTTCTCCGCATTCAGCCGCGGTAACAGCCCCTCCACCGTGCGGCGGTACTCGCCGATCAGCGCGCGCTCCATCTTGCGCTCGGCGGTGTAGCCGAAGATGTCGAGCGCGGTGCCGCGCAGGCCCTTGAATTTGGCCAGCACGCCGAACGCCTTCATCATCCACGGGCCAAACTCCTGCTTGATCAACTGGCCCTTGGCATCGTGTTTGGCCAGCAGCGGCGGCGCGAGGTGGAACTTGAGCTTGATGTCGCCTTCGAACATGCCTGCGATCTTCTCCTTGAACGCGCCGTCGGTGTACAGGCGCGCGACTTCGTATTCGTCCTTGTACGCCATCAGCTTGTAGTAGTAGCGCGCCACGGCTTCGGTCAGGCGCGTGCCCTTGCCCAGCTTGGCCTCCTCCGCGCGCACCTGCTCCACGAACGCCTGGTACTGCTGCGCATATGCCGCGTCCTGATAAGCCGTCAACAGTGCCACGCGCCTGCCGATGATGTCGTCCAGCGTCTGCGTGCGCTTGAACTCGATCACCTTGGACGGCGTCGTCATCTTCACCACCGAGGCCAGGTCGTGCGCCGCGGTGCGGCCCCAGGCGAAGGCAGCCTTGTTGAAGCCGACCGACACGTTGTTAAGCTCGATCGCCTTGATGATCGACGCTTCGGTCAAAGGCACCTGGCCCTTTTGCCAGGCGTAGCCGAGCATGAACATATTGGTGGCGATCGAGTCGCCCATCAGCGCCGTGGCGATCTGGCCGGCGTCGACGAAATCGACGCGTTCCGCGCCGCAGGCCTTGACGATCTCGGCCTGCGAGGACGCGCCCGGGAACTGCCAGTCCGGGTTCTTCACGAACGCCGCGGTCGATGAACCGGTCGCGTTGATCGCGGCATAGGTGCGGCCTTCGCCCATGCGCGACAGGGCGTCACGGCTGGCGGTGACGATCAGGTCGCAGCCGATCACGAGGTCGGCGCTGCCGGTGCCCACGCGGGTCGAATGCAGGTCCGATTGGAGGTCGGCGAGACGCACGTGCGACATCACCGGCCCGCCCTTTTGCGCCAGGCCGCTCATGTCGAGCACGATCGCGCCCTTGCCTTCGACGTGGGCCGCCATCGCCAGGATCTGGCCGACGGTGACC
>DASRXO010000429.1:0-3181 GCA_035654095.1 Telluria sp. | reverse complement strand
CACGCGGTCAGCGCGAAGATGTGATACAGCGGCAGCGCGCAGACGATGGTGATCTGCTCGACCACCGGCGGCTTGGCCATCGCCGGCTGCGACCACGCCTCGCTTTGCAGCACGTTGGCGATCACGTTACGGTGGGTCAGCGTGGCGCCCTTCGATACGCCGGTGGTGCCGCCGGTGTACTGCAGGAAGGCGACGTCGGCCGGCGTGGCCTCGACCGGCGTGAACGGCATGCGCGCGCCCTGCGCCAGCACGTCCTTGAAGCGCACCGCATTCGGCAGCGTGAACGCGGGCACCAGCTTCTTCACGTTGCGCACCACGAAGTTGACGATCATGCCCCTCGCCCCGCCCAGCATCTCGCCCATGCTGGCCACCACGATATGCCGGACCGGGGTCTTGGCGAGCACCTGTTCGAGCGTGGTCGCGAAGTTTTCGAGCACGATGATCGCTTCGCTGCCGGAGTCCTTCAGCTGATGTTCGAGTTCGCGCGGGGTGTACAGCGGATTGACGTTGACCACCGTGTAGCCGGCGCGCAGGATGCCGGCGATCGCGATCGGATACTGCAGCACGTTGGGCATCATCACCGCCACCCGCGCGCCTTTTTTCAGGCCGCGGCTTTGCAGCCAGGCGGCCATCTTCTTCGAGTAATCATCGACTTCGGCGTAGGTGAGGAATTTGTCCATGCAGACATAGGCGTTGCGGTCCGCGAATTTGCTGAACGACTCTTCCAGCAACTGGACGAGAGAGCGGTACTGGTCGGGATTGATTTCTGCCGGAACATTGCTGGGATAAGACTTCAGCCAAATTTTGTCCATCGAAGGTGCCTCTGTCTCATTGATCGTTATGGGATCCGGCGCAAGCAGCCAGCCGCGTCGTGCTGCTTGTGATGCTATCGGGCAGCGCCGCCGGATGCAAGCGCTTTTGCTGGTATTTGAGCAAGACCTCTAGCCCATGCTGATGCTGCGACGCAGCAACAAAAAATTCCGATGATTAACTCGCACCGTCCAGCAGTTTGAGACGGCGGGTGCGCTCGGCGCGATCGAGCTCGGCCAGCTTGCGCACCGCGGCGTAAAAACGCGGGAAGCTCTGCTCGCGTGCGAGCAGGGTGCGGAAGGCCGGCACGAAGTCGCTGTAGGTCGCGATCGAGGCCAGGTGGGCGTTCGACAGCGGCTCGGCGAAGAAGCGGTCGTAGCCCGCGTAGCCGCCCCAGTTCTGCTTGAGTACCTGATAGTCCGTGGTCAACTGGCGGAACAGGCGCAGCTTGGTCGCGCGCTTTTCGGCGACGCTGGCTTTCGACGCGTAGTTCTGTTCGAGCGCGCGGCGGCAGTTCAGCAACAGCTTGAGGAACTCCTTGCGGCGCTCGCTGAACTTGACGAAGTTCTCGCGCATCGTCGGATTGCCGTACTTGTCCAGCCAGCGCTCGACGCCGGCCTCCTCCACCGCGCTGGCGAAGGATTCGTTGAACTGCGAGTCGCCGGCCACGTACACCACCTGGTGCGCGAGCTCGTGGAAGATCAGGCGCGCCAGTTCGGCGTCCGGGTAGTTGATGAAGGTCGAGATCAGCGGGTCGTTGAACCAGCCCAGCGTGGAGTAGGCCGGCACGCCGCCGACCTGCACGTCGTTGCCCTCTTCGCGCAGTTCGCGCGCGTAGTCCTGGGCCGCGTCCTTGCTGTAGTAGCCGCGGTAGTTCACGCAGCCGGCCACCGGGAAGCACCACTGCATCGGCTTGAGCGACAGCTCGGGCGTGGCCACCACGTTCCACAGCACGTACGGCCGGCTCAATGCCGCGTAGTTCTTGTAGCTGTTATTGTCCGGCAGGCCGAGCTCCTGCACCGCGTAGCGGCGGATCTGGCGCGCGGTCTCGAGCCGGACCTTGAGCTTGGCGTCGGTGCCCGAGTCGGTCAGCCAGTCGTCGATCGGGCGCGCGTCGGACAGCAGCTCGAGCTGCCCTTGCGCCGCCTGCGCGTAGTAGTTCAGGCTCGAGCAGCTTGCCAGCAAACCCGCGGCCACGCCCGCCATCAGCAGGTGCTTCGCGGTACGGTTGATCTTGATGCGTTTCATGGACTGCCCTGTGCCGCTTACGCCGCGGCCTTTTCGACCTGGACCAGCGTGTCGTAGAAAGTCGGCGCGCGGCCCATGTCGGTCAGGCGCTGGCTGGTGACTTCGTTGGCGTTCTTGCCGTCGCTGGCGAGCTTCTTCCACCACACCGACAGGCCCACCACCAGCCCGCGGCGCGCTTTCGGCGTCACGCGCGCCTTGGCCACCAGCGAGCCGCGGTCGTTGAAGATGCGGACCATCTCGCCGTCCACGATGCCGCGCGCGGCGCTGTCGTCGGGATGGATGTCGAGGTGCGGCTCGCCTTCGGTGGCGCGCAAGCTGGTCACGTTGACGAAGCTCGAATTGAGGAAGTTGCGCGCCGGCGGGGAGATCATCGCCAGCGGATAGCGGGCCGCCAGCGCCGGATTGGTGGCCGCCGATTCGTAAGGCGGCGTGTAGGTCGGCAGCGGATCGAGGCCGTCGGCCAGCATGCGCTCCGAATAAAACTCGCACTTGCCGGACGGGGTCGGGAAGCCGCCATTGGCGAACGGCGCGGCCGGCATGTTCAGCTTTTGCCAGCCGGTGCGCTTGAGCGACTCCCAGTCGAAGTGCACGGCGCGCGCGTCCTTGTTGTCGAAGGCTTGCGCGGCCAGCTGGTCGTCGCTCTCCTTGAAACAGGGGTCGTCGAAGCCCATGCGCGCGGCCAGCAGGCGGAAGATTTCGGTGTTCGGTTTCGCTTCGCCCAGCGGCGCGATGGCGGCGTTATTCGCCATCATGTACAGGTGGCCGTAGGCGAGATGGGCGTCGACGTGCTCGAGCTGGGTGGTGGCCGGCAGCAGGATGTCGGCGTAGTCGGCGCTGTCGGTCTGGAAGTGCTCGAGCACCACGGTGAACAGGTCTTCGCGCTCGAAACCCTGCATCACCCTGGCCGAATCGGGCGCGATCGCCAGCGGGTTGGCGTTGTAGACGATCACCGCTTCGATCTTCGGCCCGAACTCGGGCGAGCTCGCGCGCAGCAGGTCGTCGCCGATGGTGGTCATGTTGATGGTGCGCGCGGGCTGCGTCAACAGCTCGGGGCGTTCGAGCGCCTTGCGGTTGGCGGGGAAGGTGCCCGACGAGGACAGCTGGATGCCGCCGGCCGGATGGC
>DASRXO010000428.1:0-6781 GCA_035654095.1 Telluria sp. | reverse complement strand
TGCGCGGCGTGGAGAAAGTCGACAGCCCCGAATCCGAAGGCCAGCGCGAGGCACTGAAGAAATACACGCTCGACCTCACCGAGCGCGCCCGCGCCGGCAAGCTCGACCCCGTCATCGGCCGCGACGACGAGATCCGGCGTGCGATCCAGGTGCTGCAGCGGCGCACCAAGAACAACCCGGTGCTGATCGGCGAGCCGGGCGTCGGCAAGACCGCGATCGTCGAAGGGCTGGCGCAGCGCATCGTCAACGGCGAGGTGCCCGATTCGCTCAAGGGCAAGCGCGTGCTGTCGCTCGACATGGCGGCGCTGCTGGCCGGCGCCAAGTACCGCGGCGAGTTCGAGGAGCGCCTGAAATCGGTGCTGAAGGAACTGGCGCAGGACGAAGGCCAGACCATCGTCTTCATCGACGAGATGCACACCATGGTCGGCGCCGGCAAGGCCGAGGGCGCGATGGATGCGGGGAATATGCTGAAACCTGCGCTGGCGCGCGGCGAGCTCCATTGCGTCGGCGCGACCACGCTCGACGAGTACCGCAAATACATCGAGAAGGACGCCGCGCTGGAGCGCCGCTTCCAGAAAATCCTGGTCGACGAGCCGAGCGTGGAGGCCACCATCGCGATCCTGCGCGGCCTGCAGGACAAGTACGAGCTGCACCACAAGGTCGAGATCACCGACCCGGCCATCATCGCCGCGGCCGAACTGTCGCACCGCTACATCACCGACCGCTTCCTGCCCGACAAGGCGATCGACCTGATCGACGAGGCGGCCTCCAAGATCAAGATCGAGATCGACTCCAAGCCCGAGGTGATGGACCGCCTTGAGCGCCGCATCATCCAGCTCAAGATCGAGAAGGAAGCGGTGAAGAAGGAGAAGGACGAAGCTTCGCGCCGCCGCCTCGACCTGATCGACGAGGAAATCGCGCGCCTCGAACGTGAGTACAACGACTACGAGGAAGTGCTGAAGGCCGAGAAGGCGGCGGTGCAGGGCACCACCCACATCAAGGAAGAGATCGAACGCGTCAAGCAGCAGATGGAAGAGGCCACGCGCGCCAGCAACTGGCAGCGCGTGTCCGAGCTCCAGTACGGCACGCTGCCCGAGCTCGAAGCGCAGCTGAAGGAGGCCGAGGCCGTGGCCGCGCGCGCCGACGGCAGCAGGCCCAAGCTGCTGCGCACCCAGGTCGGCGCCGAGGAAATCGCCGAGGTGGTGTCGCGCGCGACCGGCATCCCGGTGTCGCGCATGATGCAGGGCGAGCGCGACAAGCTGCTGCACATCGAGGACGAGCTGCATAAGCGGGTGGTGGGGCAGGACGAGGCCATCACCGCGGTGGCCGACGCGATCCGCCGTTCGCGCGCGGGCCTGGCCGATCCGAACCGGCCGTATGGCTCCTTCATGTTCCTCGGCCCCACCGGGGTCGGCAAGACGGAGCTGTGCAAGGCGCTGGCCAACTTCCTGTTCGATACCGAGGAATCGATGATCCGCATCGACATGAGCGAATTCATGGAAAAGCATTCGGTGGCGCGGCTGATCGGCGCGCCGCCGGGTTACGTCGGTTACGACGAGGGCGGCTACCTGACCGAGGCGGTGCGCCGCAAGCCGTACAGCGTGATCCTGCTCGATGAAGTCGAGAAGGCCCACGGCGACGTGTTCAACGTGCTGCTGCAGGTGCTCGACGACGGCCGCATGACCGACGGCCAGGGACGCACGGTGGACTTCAAGAACTGCGTGATCGTGATGACTTCGAATTTGGGTTCGCACAAGATCCAGGCGATGGAAAGCGACGACCCAGGCGTGGTCAAGCTGGCGGTGATGGCCGAGGTGCGCTCGCACTTCCGGCCCGAGTTCATCAACCGGATCGACGAGATCGTGGTGTTCCATGCGCTCGACGAGAAGAACATCGGGGCGATCGCCAAGATCCAGCTCAAGCACCTCGAGCAGCGGCTGGAGAAGATGGAGATGCGGCTCGACGTGTCGGAAGAGGCTTTGCAGAAGATCGCCGAAGCCGGCTACGATCCGGTGTACGGCGCGCGCCCCCTCAAGCGCGCGATCCAGCAGCAGATCGAAAATCCGCTGTCGAAGCTGATCCTGTCGGGCAAATACGGGCCGAAGGACACCATCCCGGTGCGCGTGAAAAATGGTTCGATCGCGTTCGGGGAGGCAGTCCCCGCGGTCGAACTGGCCAAGTAACGGTGCCGTCGTCCTCGCGCACGCGGGGACCCATACGGCGCAAACATGCATGCGGCGCATGGGTCCCCGCATGCGCGAGGACGACAGCGGGCGATTTGACTTACACTGTTGGCTAGACAATCCGACGAGACAGTCAATGAGTCAAGCTTCGCTGCGTCAAGACGCCCGTGTGATCGGCCTGGTCGGGCTGGCGCACGGGGTCTCCCATTTCTATCATCTGATTTTAGCCGCGCTGTTCCCATGGCTGAAGACCGCTTTCCATTTGTCGTTCGCCGAACTCGGCCTGCTGATGACGGTGTTCTTCGTGATCTCCGGCGTCGGCCAGGCGCTGGCCGGCTTCGTGGTCGACCGCGTCGGCGCGCGCCGCGTGCTGTTCTCGGGGATGGCGCTGCTGGGCGCATCGGCGCTGCTGCTGTCGGCGGCCGGCAGCTATGCCGCGCTGCTGCTCGGCGCCATGCTCGCGGGCCTCGGCAACTCGGTGTTCCATCCGGCCGACTACACGATCCTCAATCAGCGCGTGTCGAAGGAGCGCCTGGCGCACGGCTTCTCGATGCACGGCATTTCGGGGAACTTCGGCTGGGCCGCGGCGCCGGCCTTCCTGGGCACGGTCGCCGCCTTCGCCGGCTGGCGCACGGCCTTGCTGTGCGCCGCCGCGCTGCCGGTCGCGGTGCTGGCGCTGCTCTGGTATAACCGCGAGGCCTTGCGGCCCGATCCGATCGCCGCGCCGGTCACGGGCAAGGCGGCCGGCGGCTCGCTCGACTTCCTGCGCTTGCCGGCGGCGTGGATGTCGTTCGCCTTCTTCTTCCTGAGTTCGATCGCGCTGGGCGGGATCCAGAGTTTCGCGTCCACCAGCCTGGTCGCGCTGTACGACATGTCGCTGGCCTCGGCCACCACCGCCTACACCGCGTACATGCTGGCCTCGGCCGGCGGGATGGTGCTGGGCGGCTTCCTCGGCGCAAAGAGCCGCGACTACGACCGCACCATCGGCATCGCCTTCACGCTGGCCGCGGCGCTGGCGCTGCTGCTGGCGGCGGCCGTGGTGCCGGGCTGGCTCGCGGTCGCGCTGATGGGAGTGATCGGCCTCGCATCGGGCATCTCGGGACCATCGCGCGACTTGCTGATACGCGCCGCGGCGCCGAAGAACGCCACCGGCCGTGTGTTCGGCGTGGTCTACTCGGGCCTGGACAGCGGCCTGGCCGTCGGCCCCCTGATGTTCGGCGCGCTGATGGACGCCAGCCATCCGTCGTGGGTGTTCATCTGCATCGCGCTGTTCCAGCTGCTGGCGATCGGCACCGCGGTGGGCGTGGGCGGCAGCAACCGTGCGCCAGCCCTGCAAAAAGCCTAAAATGGCGCACCATCAACTCATCCAGCCGGAGCCCGTATGACCTTCGCCACCGCCGACCTGTGCGACCACCATGTCCAACTGCTTGAAGACGGCCGGCTGGCGATCCTGCCGCCGGTGTTCAGCCACTTCGGCCAGCGCACCAAGTTCAGCGGGCGCGTCACGACGGTTAAGGTGTTCGAAGATAATGCGCTGGTGCGCGCCACGCTGGAAACGCCCGGCAACGGCAATGTGCTGGTGGTCGACGGCGGCGCCAGCCTGCGCTGCGCGCTGGTCGGCGGCCAGCTCGCGCTGCTGGCGCAAGACAACGGCTGGGCCGGCATCGTGGTCGACGGCTGCGTGCGCGACACCGACGAAATCAACGCCTTCGACATCGGCGTGCGCGCGCTCGCCATCCATCCGCGCAGGCCCGGCAAGAAGGGCGTCGGCGAGCGCAATCTGCGCGTGTTCATCAGCGGCGTGGCCGTCAATCCGGGCGACTGGCTGTATGCCGATGCCGACGGCGTGCTGGTCGCCCAGCAAAGACTCGCCTGACCCGGCTGCGCGGCAGAAATTGCCGCGCATCAAGCCCCACTTCCCCGCGGCGCCTAGTATGGGATGGTCGCGCCTTTTTCATCAGGCGCGAACGGCATTCCATATTGTGAAAAGCGCATCAAACGAAACCCGCCATCTCCTCCCATTTTGAGAAATTTCGTTTCGTATTGCGAAATATTAAAATTAAGTCGTTGAAAATAAACGAAATAAATTAAGTTATATGTCTTATATAAGAGTCTTGTTGCTGCGCACAATCAAGCCTATTATTTGTGTAACGGATTTCGTTTCTTAACTCGGCTTTTCAATCAGGAGAACATCATGGCAACTCGTGAACAGCAAATCGCGGCCCTGCAAAAAGATTGGGACAGCAACCCGCGCTGGAAGGGCGTGGTGCGCAGCTACAGCGCGGAAGACGTGGTCAAGCTGCGCGGCTCGCTGCGCATCGAGCACACCATCGCCCAGCGCGGCGCCGACAAGCTGTGGGACTTGGTCAACAACGAGCCCTTCGTCAACACGCTCGGCGCGCTGACCGGCAACCAGGCGATGCAGCAGGTCAAGGCCGGCCTGAAGGCGATCTACCTCTCGGGCTGGCAGGTCGCCGGCGACGCCAACGTGGCCGGCGAGATGTATCCGGACCAGTCGCTGTATCCGGCCAACTCGGTGCCGCTGGTGGTCAAGCGCATCAACAACACCTTCCAGCGCGCCGACCAGATCCAGTGGTCCGAGGGCAAGGACGATATCGATTACTTCGCGCCCATCGTGGCCGACGCCGAAGCCGGTTTCGGCGGCGTGTTGAATGCTTACGAGCTGATGAAAGCCATGATCGAAGCGGGCGCCGCCGGCGTGCACTTCGAGGACCAGCTGGCCTCCGTCAAGAAGTGCGGCCACATGGGCGGCAAGGTGCTGGTGCCGACCCGCGAAGCGGTCGAAAAGCTGACCGCGGCACGCCTCGCGGCCGACGTGATGGGCACCACCACGCTGGTGATCGCCCGCACCGACGCCGAAGCGGCCGACCTGCTGACCTCCGACGTCGACCTGAACGACCGTCCGTTCTGCACCGGCGAGCGCACCGTGGAAGGCTTCTACAAGGTGCGTCCCGGCTTCGAGCAGGCGGTGTCGCGCGCGCTGGCCTACTGCCCGTACGCCGACCTGGTGTGGTGCGAGACCGGCAAGCCCGACCTCGCCTTCGCCAAGGCCTTCGCCGACGCGGTGCATGCCAAGTTCCCCGGCAAGATGCTGGCCTATAACTGCTCGCCCTCGTTCAATTGGAAGAAGAACCTGGACGATGCGACCATCGCCAAGTTCCAGAAGGAATTGGGCGCGATGGGTTACAAGTTCCAGTTCATCACGCTGGCTGGCTTCCACGCGCTCAACTACGGCATGTTCCACCTCGCGCACGGCTATGCGCGGCGCAATATGTCGGCCTTCGTCGAGTTGCAGGAAGCCGAATTCGCGGCCGCCGAGAAGGGCTTCACCGCGGTCAAGCACCAGCGCGAAGTCGGCACCGGCTACTTCGACGCCGTGACCCAGACCATCCAGCAACACCAGAGCTCGACCACGGCCCTGCACGGCTCGACCGAAGACGAGCAATTCTTCGACGAGAAAAAAGTCGCCTGAGCCGCGCCGCACCTGAAAAGCCGCAGCGGCCACGGGCCTGCCTGCGGCTTTTTTCGTTTACGCGGGACTTCTGGTGGATAATGACGGATTCTCTTACGGAATTTCCTCGCTATGTTGAGCTACCGCCACGCCTTTCACGCGGGCAATCATGCCGACGTCCTGAAGCACTTCGTGCAGCTCCAGCTGCACGAGTACATGAATCAGAAAGACACGGCCTACACCTATATCGACACCCACTCGGGCGCCGGCGTGTATGCGCTCGATGGCGGCTACGCCTCCAAGAACGCCGAGTACGACACCGGCATCGGCCCGCTGTGGGAACGCACCGACCTGCCCAAGCCGCTGGCCGAGTACGTCGACCTGGTCAAGGCCATGAACCCGAGCGGCAAGATGCGCTACTACCCCGGCTCGCCCTACTGCGCCGACCAGCTCATGCGCGAGCAGGACCGCCTGCGCCTGTTCGAGCTGCATCCGGCCGACAGCAAGATCCTGGCCGATAATTTCCGCAAGGTCGAGGCGCATCTCGCGGCCCAGGGCGTGCGTCCCAGCGCGCGCGGCAAGCGCGTCATCATCGAGCGCGGCGACGGCTTCCACGGCCTCAAGGCGCTGCTGCCGCCGCCCTCGCGCCGCGCGCTGGTGCTGATCGATCCGCCCTACGAAGACAAGCAGGATTACCGCAAAGTGCGCGACACGCTGGAAGACGCGCTGGGCCGCTTCCCGACCGGCACCTACGCGATCTGGTATCCGCTGCTGCAACGCATGGAGTCGCGCCAGTTCGCCGACAAGCTCAAGCGCCTGCCGGCCAAGGAATGGCTGAACGTGACGCTGACCGTGTCGACGCCGGGGCCGGACGGTTTCGGCTTGCACAGCAGCGGCATGTTCATCCTGAACCCGCCATACACGCTGGAGCCGACCTTGCGCCAGGTGATGCCTTACCTGGCCGAGGTGCTGGGCAAGGATGCCGGCGCCACCTTCGCGATCGAGAAGGGCGTGCAGCTGACCGGCTCGGCCGCCAGCCGCAGCGCCAACGGCACCGTCCGCGTCCCGGTGGGGAACGCGCGGCGCGCCAGTCCGACCGCCGGCACCGGCAGCCTGCGCTTGCCTG
>DASRXO010000427.1:0-2546 GCA_035654095.1 Telluria sp. | reverse complement strand
TGGCTCCAACACCCACCTCGGCAGCGGCTTCGAAGGCGAAGAAGGCCTTGTCGCAGCATGAGCTGTTGGAAAGCCTCGTCGCGATCGTCACCAAGCAGGCCAACGAGCACCTGATGGAAGTGATCACCCGTGTGGTGGCCGGTATGCTCGACGTCAGCGACCCCGGCATCGATGCGCGCGCCGTCTACCAGCGCGTGAAGTCCGGCAATCTCCTCAAGAACAACAGCTACGCCTACTTTCATGTGGCATCGACCGGCATCGAGCTCCTGGTCCGCAAGGAGATCGAACTGCTCGCGCCCACGCCCAAGCAGGCCAAGCGCACGGCCGACGCGCTGACCCTCGTGCCCTACGAGGAAATGGACAGCAAGGTCGCGTTCGGCGCCCTCAGCCGCCCGTTCGAGATCAGCTATTCGGATGCGCTGGCCACGCTGAACGTGCGGCTCGGCTTCCTGCTCGAGCGCGACATCCTGCGCATCGGCCAGAACCCGTTCCGTCCCGAAGTCTTCCTGCTCGCGATGCAGCAGGCCTGGTGCGAATTCGAGCCCGACCTCGAGGCGCACGCGATGCTGCTGCCCTTGCTCAAGCCCGACGTGCTGTTCGATTTCGGCCCGATGCTCGAGGCGCTGAACACGGCCTTGATGCGCAAGGGCGCGAAGCCCGGCTCGGTCGAGTCGCTGCGCATCCGCAAGACCGACAATGCCGCCGCGGCCCAGGCGGCGCGCGCCAGCGGCAAGGCCGCGCTGGCCCAGCAGTTGCGCCAGTTCTTCTCCGGCACCGAACCGCGGCCGGTGGTGACCGATGCCGAGATTCCCTTGATCCCGGACCTGCCCGCGATGCCGACCGGCAGCGGCGGTTGGCGGCCGAGCGGCGCGCAGGCGTTCCAGGGCGCGGCGCCGGGCGAAGGACTGCCGCCGGTGCATTCGCACGACGCGCGCCAGCCCGCGCCGACGGCGCACGCGTCCGAGCTGCACGGCCTGCCGCCGGTCCATTCGCACGATGCGCGCGCCGCGGCGCCGGCCGGTCCGATGCACGGGCATGGCGGCTACGCGGCGCCCGGCTTTGTGCCGCAAGAGATCGGCCAGTTCGAAGCGGACGGCGTTGCCCATGCGGCGCGCGGACCGGTGTTCGAAAGCGGCGGCCAGGCGCAGGGGCAGGGCGCTTACCGCGGCACGGTCACCAGCCAGCTGATCCAGAAGCAGACGCCGGCGCAAGCGAGCGCGCCGCTGCTCGACTTCCTCGCCAAGCTGCAGCAGAGCCTGCCTGAGTCGCTCGCGGCCCGCATGCAGGCGCTCGGGCAGGGGACCGGCGGCCAGCACGCAGGCGGCCAGCATGCCGACGGCCAGCACGCGGGCGGCGCACCTGCCGGCGCGCAAGGCATCGGCGGCCAAGTGCTCGGCGGCCAGAATTTCGGCATGCCGCATCTGGCCGGCCTGGCGGGCGAGCCTGCCGCCGGCATGCAGGGCGCCGGCGAAGTCCAGCCGCACAATGTCTTCTACCTGCCGCGCCTGAAGGAAAGCCTGCCCAAGGGCAGCTTGTCGCGCGGCGACGAAAGCACGATCGATCTGTTGTCGCGCATCTTCGAGACCGTCCACATTGACGAGAACATTCCGCAGGAAACGCGCGAGCTGATCCATTACCTGCAGGTGCCGGTGCTCAAGGCCGCGCTGCTCGACAAGGATTTCTTCTTCCAGGAAGCGCACCCGGCGCGTCGCATGATCGACCTGATGTCGCGCATGGGCTGGGAGCAGCGCAAGGGCGCCGACGATCCGCTGTTCCAGGCGATGCAGCGCAGCGTGGAGCGCGTGGGCCGCGACGCCAGCCAGGAACTGGGCGCGTTCGCCGACGCGGTAGCCGAGCTCGAAGCGACGATCGAAGCCGAGGAAGCCGCCGCCGCGGCCGAGATCTCCGAGCCGATCGCACGCGCGCTCAAGCAGGAAAAAGTCACCGCCGCGACGCGCTCGGCCAAGAGCGCCGTGGCGCTGCGCGTGGGTACCGGCGACGTGGTGGCGGTGGTCGAAACCTTCCTCGAAAACAAATGGACCTCGGTGCTGACCGTGGCCTACAGCGTGGAAGACGACAAGCCGGGCGCCGTCAACAACGCCACCCGCACCATGGACGATCTGATCTGGAGCGTGAAGCCGAAGGTCACGCAGGAGCAGCGCAAGGAACTGATCGCCAAGCTGCCGGGCCTGCTCACAACCCTGAACAAGTGGCTCGACGTGATCAAGTGGCGCGACGCCGCGCGCCTGCAGTTTTTCGCCGAGCTGGCCGAATGCCACGCCTCGATCGTGCGCGCGCCGATCGACCTGTCGCCCGAACGGCAATTGGAAATCGCGGTCGAAGTGGCGCAGCAGGATGCGATCCGCCGCATCGAAAAAGAGAACGCGGTGGCCGAGAAGGAAGAGGCCGAGGTCGACGAGGCCGTCATCACGGTCGATGGCCTCGAGCGCGGCATGTGGCTCGAATTCAGCCAGCCCGACGGCAGCGCGCGCCAGGTCAAGCTGGCGTGGGTCAGCCCGCTGCGCACGCTCTACATCTTCTCGACT
>DASRXO010000426.1:0-3735 GCA_035654095.1 Telluria sp. | reverse complement strand
ACGACATGAGCGTGACCGACGCGCTGAAGATCGGCTGCGCCCAGGCGTTCGCGCTGATCCCGGGCACCAGCCGCTCGGGCGCGACGATCATCGGCGGCATGCTGTTCGGGCTGTCGCGCAAGGCGGCCACCGAATTCTCCTTCTTCCTCGCGATCCCGACGCTGCTGGCGGCCACCGTCTACTCGGTGTACAAGGAACGCGCGCTGCTGTCGGCGGCCGACCTGCCGCTGTTCGGCATCGGCGGCGTGGCGGCCTTCATTTCCGCCTTCCTGTGCGTGCGCTGGCTGCTGCGCTATATCAGCTCGCACGACTTCAGCGCCTTCGCCTGGTACCGCATCCTGTTCGGCATCCTGATCGTGGCCAGTGCCCACTACGGCTGGGTGGTCTGGGCCGAATGAACGCATCATGAGTACCGACATCGGCGCGCGCGCCGTCCATCTGCTGCAGACCGTGTTCGGCTACCCCGCCTTCCGCGGGCAGCAGGGCGAGATCGTCGAGCACGTGGGCAGCGGCGGCGACGCGCTGGTGCTGATGCCGACCGGCGGCGGCAAGTCGCTGTGCTACCAGATCCCGGCGCTGCTGCGCGACGGGGTCGGGGTGGTGGTGTCGCCGCTGATCGCGCTGATGCAGGACCAGGTCGACGCGCTGGCCGAAGTCGGCGTGCGTGCGGCCTTCCTCAATTCCACCCAGACCTTCGAAGAATCGATGCGCATCGAGCGGCTGGTGCGCACCGGCGAGATCGACCTGGTCTACGTCGCGCCGGAGCGGCTGATGACGCCGCGCTGCCTCGAGCTGTTCGAAGCGTCCAACATCGCGCTGTTCGCGATCGACGAGGCGCACTGCGTCTCGCAATGGGGCCACGACTTCCGGCCCGAGTACATCAAGCTGTCGATCCTGCACGAGCGCTTCCCGCAGGTGCCGCGCATCGCGCTGACCGCCACCGCCGACCACCAGACCCGCGCCGAAATCGCGCTGCGCCTGCAACTGGCCGATGCGCGCCAGTTCGTGTCCTCGTTCGACCGCCCCAACATCCGCTACCAGATCGTCGAGAAGGCCAACGGCCGCAAGCAGCTGCTCGACTTCATCACCACCGAGCATGGCGGCGACGCCGGCATCGTCTACTGCCTGTCGCGCAAGAAGGTCGAGGAGACCGCCGAATTCCTCAACGAGAACGGGATCCGCGCCCTGCCCTACCACGCCGGCATGGACTACCCGAAGCGCAGCGCCAACCAAGCGCGCTTCCTGCGCGAAGAGAGCATCGTGATGGTCGCCACCATCGCCTTCGGCATGGGGATCGACAAGCCGGACGTGCGCTTCGTCTGCCACCTCGACCTCCCCAAGAGCATCGAAGGCTACTACCAGGAGACCGGACGCGCGGGCCGCGACGGCCAGCCGGCCAGTGCCTGGATGGCCTACGGCCTGCAGGACGTGGTGCTCCAGCGCCGCATGATCGACGAGTCGGAAGCCGACGAGACCTTCAAGCGCGTGCTGGGCATGAAGCTCGACGCGATGCTGGGCCTGTGCGAGACCCTGAGTTGCCGCCGCACGCGTTTGCTCGACTACTTCGGCGAGCGCTCCACGCCCTGCGGCAATTGCGACACCTGCCTGATCCCGCCGGTGTCGTTCGACGGCACGGTGCCGGTGCAAAAGCTGCTGTCGGCGATTTACCGGGCCGACCAGCGCTTCGCGGCCGGCCACGTGATCGACGTGCTGCGCGGGGTCGAGTCGGACCGCATCAAGCAGTGGCACCACAATGCGCTGTCGGTGTTCGGCATCGGCAGCGAGCGGGCCGAGGCCGAGTGGCGCGCGATCCTGCGCCAGACCATCGCGCTCGGCCTGGTGACCGTGGACCACGAGGTGTACAGCTCATTGAAGCTGACCGACGCCGCGCGCCCGGTGCTCAAGGGCGGGCAGAAGGTCCAGCTGCGCCAGTACCAGAAGCCGGTCAAGCAGAAGCGCGCGGCCAGCCCGGCCAAGGGCTATGCGGAGACCGACCTGTCGACCGCGGAGCAGGCGATCTTCGACAAGCTGCGCTGGTGGCGGGTCGAGACCGCGCGCGCGCATGGCGTGCCGGCCTACGTGATCTTCGTCGATGCGACGCTGCGCGAGATCGCCAAGGTCCGGCCGATGTCGCTGCACGACCTGCGCGGCGTGACCGGCGTCGGCGAGAAGAAGCTGGTCTCGTACGGCGACGAGATCGTCGCCCTGATCGCCGACATGCGCTAGTTCCGTCATTCCCACAGCCCGTCATTCCCGCGAAAGCGGGAATCCATGCATTGCATGAATTCCCTCCATGCATTGCAAGCACCGTGTCGGTCAGCGCTTCATAAACACCAGGTCCCAGACGCCGTGGCCGAGTTTGATGCCGCGGTTCTCGAACTTGGTCAGCGGACGGTAGGCCGGCTGCGGCGCGTAGCCTTCGGCCGTGTTGTCCAGCAGCGGTTCGGCGCCCAGCACGTCCAGCATCTGGACCGCGTAGTCTTCCCAATCGGTGGCGCAATGCAGGTAGCCGCCGGGCGCGAGTTTTTCGGCCAGCAGCGCGACGAAGGCAGGCTGGATCAGGCGCCGTTTGTTGTGGCGCGCCTTGTGCCAGGGGTCGGGAAAGAACACGTGAACGCCGGCCAGCGAGGCCGGCGCGATCATCTGGTTCAGCACTTCGACCGCGTCGTGCTGGATCAGGCGCAAGTTGGTGATGCCCTGTTCGCCGATCTGTTTGAGCAGGCTGCCCACGCCCGGCGTGTGCACTTCGACGCCGATGAAATCCTTGTCCGGCATGGCGCGCGCGATGTGCGCGGTGGTGTCGCCCATGCCGAAGCCGATCTCCAGGATCACGGGTGCGCTGCGGCCGAAGGCTTGGACCGTGTCCAGCAGGTCCTTCCTGTACGCGATCAGGAAGGTCGGCCCCAGCTCTTCCAGCGCGCGCGCCTGGGCGATCGACAAGCGGCCGGCACGCGTGACGAAACTGCGGATGCGGTGCTCGGTGGGGTCGTACAGCGTCGGGCGGTTCGGTGGGACGTCGGCAGGCATGGGAGCAGGTGGGGGAAAAAGGCTGGACGACATTATATCGTACCGGGCCGGCACCAATCCGCCCCCAATCAGGGCTCGAGTCCGGCGCGAATGCCTTCGCGTTCAATCAGCGACCCGAGCAGCTTCAACTGCTCGGACTGGATCGCCAATAACTCAGCCCACTGCTCCTGGCGCAGTGCATCGACCTTCTTATGCAGGAGCATGATCTCGAGTTCGGCCTTCAGGTTGACCTCGTAATCGTGGCCGGCGTTGTAGCGGTCTTTTTGTGCCTGCCGGTTCTGCGACATCAGCATGATCGGCGCCTGGATCGCCGCCAACATCGACAGGAACAGGTTCAGCAGGATATAGGGATAGGGGTCGAAGCTCTTGCCATTGTTCGCGAGCAGGACCATGTTCAGGCCGACCCAGCCGGCCAGCACCAGCCCAAACAGGCCGATGAAGGTCCAGGAACCGCCGAACGAGGCCACCGCATCCGCAGCGCGCTCGCCCAAGGTCAACTGTTCGTCCAGGCTTTGTGCCGTGTTCTCGGCAATGTGCTTGCGCTGGGCGATCTGCCCGATCACTTTCTGGCTGCGCGCGTCCAGCGCCGCATAGGGAGCGTCCAGCAGCTCGCGCGCAATGTCGTCGCTCGTGTTCATTGCATTCCTGCGGGCGCGGTCGTCAAATGGCTCCCCTTACTTGCCCCGCACCTGGCGGCTGTTCGCCACC
>DASRXO010000425.1:0-4731 GCA_035654095.1 Telluria sp. | reverse complement strand
TCGAAGTCCAGTTCGAACACGCGCAGCGGCGCTTTCACGTAGGTCGACGGGGTGGCGATCGCCACCAGCGGCAAGATCACGTCGCACTTCTTGACGTGGTACTCGACCCATTCCTTGTTGATCGTGATGTCGCCCTCGAAGAAGTGCATGCGCGGGTTGGCGAGCAGGTCCTTGATGCGGTCGTTCTGCATGTCCATGCCATACACTTCCCACTCGGTGGTCTCGAGGATGCGCTTGGACAGGTGGTGGCCGATGAAGCCGTTGACGCCGAGGATGAGGACTTTTTTCATGAGGAGTTTCCCGTGTTCGTTAGGCGCTTGCGAGGCGCTCGCGCAGCGCGGCCGGCGTGATCGCCACGCCATCGGCCAGCAAGGCGGAGATCGCCAAGGCGCGGCCATCGCCGCACACGCCAAAGATGTGATTATCCACTACAGCCAAGCCCGCTGGCAAACTTGCCAGGCTTTGTTTTGATAAGCTTGCACGTTCGATAAGGTAACGCACACCGCCGAGCTCGGTGAAAGCGCCGGGGTAGGGCGGCGCCACCGCGCGGTGCAGGTTGTACACCTGCCGAGCCGGCAGCGACCAGTCGATGCGGCCGTCCTCCGGGGTGCGGCCGCCGTAGTAGCCGCCCTGCGTGAGGTCGTTCGGCGTGCGCGCGGCGGTCCCCGCCAGCAGCGCGGGCAGCACGCCCCACAGGGTCTGCTCGGCGGCTACCGTGACCTTGCCGAACACCTCGAAGGCGGTGTCGTCGGGCAGGATCGGCACCGCGGTCTGGGCCACGATCGCGCCGGCGTCCGGCTTGGCGGTCATTTCGTGCAGGGTGGCGCCGGTCGCGTCGGCGCCATGCAGCACCGCCCAGTTCACCGGCGCGCGGCCGCGGAACTGCGGCAGCAGCGAGCCGTGCATATTGAAGGCCGGCGCGATGCCGAGCAGTGCGGCCGGCAGCATGTGGCGGTAGTAGAAGCTGAACATCAGGTCCGGCCGCGCGGCCGTCACTTGCGCCAGCAACTCGGGCGACCTGGCGTCGGCCGGCGTGATGTAGGGGATGCCCTCGGCCTGGCAGACCGAGATCACCGATTCGAACCAGATGTTCTCGCCGGCGCTGTCTTCGTGGGTGACCACCAGCGCGACGTCGACGCCGCCGGCCAGCAGCACCTTCAGGCAGCGCACGCCGACGTTGTGGTAAGCGAAGACGACGGCGCGCCGGGCAGCCATCAACGGCCCACCTGGCGCTTCTCGACGGCGGCGTCGATCAGGTCGTCCTTGCCCGGCGTGTGCTGGAGGATGGTCTGCACCACGTAGCGCGGCCGCGCGCGCACCTGCTGGAAGATGCGGCCCACGTACTCGCCCAACAGGCCGATGCCGAACAGGATCACGCCCATGAAGAAGAAGGAAATCGCGAACAGCGTGAACACGCCTTCGGCCTCGGCGCCGAGCAGGAAGCGGCGCACCAGCAGCAGCAGCACCAGCAGGCCGGAGCAGGCCGACATCAGCATGCCCAGCATCGAAAACATTTGCAGCGGCACCAGCGAGAAGCCGGTGACCAGGTCGAAATTCAGGCGGATCAGGCTGTACAGCGAATACTTCGATTCGCCGGCCGCGCGTTCCTCGTGCTCGACCACGATCTCGGTCGGCTTGCGCGCGAACTTGTAGGCCAGCGCCGGCACGAAGGTGTTCACCTCGCCGCACTGGTTGACCAGGTCGATCACGTTGCGGCCGTAGGCGCGCAGCATATTGCCCTGGTCGGTGATCTTGATGTTGGTGATGCGCTCGCGCAGCCGGTTCATGGCCTTCGAGGCGATCGTGCGCCAGGCCGAATCCTGGCGCTTGCGGCGGATCGAGCCCACGTAGTCATAACCCTCGCGCATTTTCTCGACCAGCTTGTGGATTTCCTCGGGCGGGTTCTGGAGGTCGGCGTCGAGCGTGACGACGATCTCGCCGCGGGTCGCCTCGAAGCCGGCCAGGATCGCCATGTGCTGGCCGTAGTTCCCGTTGAACAGGATCACGCGCGTGACGTCGGGCCGCACGCGGAACTGCTCGGCCAGGATCGACACCGAGTTGTCGCGGCTGCCGTCGTTGACGAACACGATCTCGTAGGCGAGGTGCATCTTGTCGAGCGCCGGGTAGAGCCGCTCGAACAAGGCGGCCAGCCCCGCTTCTTCGTTGTAGATCGGGATGACGACGGACAGTTCGGGTTTCATCTGGAGGACGGTCATTTTGCGAGCACGGCTTTCACGGCGCGGACCACGCGTTCGACATCGGCGAGCGTCATCGCGTAGAACATCGGCAGGGTGACGGTCAGGCGGCCGATCCGTTCGGACACCGGGAACATGCCTTCCTTGAAGCCGCGCGCGCGGTACATGGAGAACAGGTGGATCGCCGCGTAGTGGAAGCCGGTGCCGACATTGTGCTCCTTTTGCAGGCGGGTCATGAAGTCGGCGCGCGCGGTGGGGCCGCTGTCGGGCAGGATGATCTGGAACAGGTGCCAGTTCGAGCTGCCGAAGGCTTGCTGCGGCAGCTGGGCGCCGCTCTGCGCCTCGAACTCCGGGCCGAAACAACTGAAATAATGTTCGGCCAGCGCGCGGCGGTGGGCGTTGACCTGGTCGATCACCTTCATCTGGCCGAGGCCGATCACGGCCAGGATGTCGGTCAGGTTGTACTTGCCGCCCAGGACGTCGACGTCGATGCCGTCGACGCCGCTGCGGCTCACACCCTGCAGCCGGAATTTCTCGGCGAGGAGCGCTTCTTCCGGCGTGTTCATGACCAGGCAGCCGCCTTCGCCGGTGGTCAGGTTCTTGTTGACCTGGAAGCTGAACGAGGCGAAGTCGCCGAAGGAGCCGATGCGCTTGCCCTGCCACTGCGAGCCGAAGGCCTGGGCCGCGTCTTCGACCACGCGCAGATTGTGTTGTTTGGCGATCGCGTACAGGCGGTCCATATCGACCGGCAGGCCGGACAGGAAGACCGGGATGATGGCGCGGGTACGCGGGGTGATCGCCGCTTCCACCTTGTCGAGGTCGATGTTGCGGGTGATCGGATCGATGTCGGCGAACACCGGGGTGGCGCCGACTTCGATGATGACGTTGGCGGTCGCTACCCACGAGATCGGGGTGGTGATGACTTCGTCGCCGGGGCCGATGCCGGCGATGCGCAGCGCGATCTCCATGGTGCAGGTGCCGGAGTTGAAGGTGCGCACCGGCCGCCCGCCGAAGTAGTCGGACAACTGGGCTTCGAAGGCGGCGTTCTTGGGGCCGGTCGTGATCCATCCCGAGCGCAGCACGTCGCCGACGGCGGCGATGGTCTCTTCGTCGATGCTGGGCTTGGAGAAGGGCAGGAAGGGCAGCTGTTCAGTCATTGTTTTCCCGTAGTAAATTTATTGCCGCAGGCCGCGTGGGCACGGTACCCGTACCCACCCTACGCATTGGTTGGGTGGGCACGGTATCCGTACCCACCCAACCAATGCGTAGGGTGGGTATGGCGGAGCCATGCCCACGTATAGCTGGAATCCGCGCATTTTAGCAGTCTTGCAATCAGGTCCGCGCCAGCAAGGCGACACCCACCATGATCACGCCGATCGCCACCAGGCGCTGGGCCGAAATGACTTCGCCGAGGAACATCCAGGCGCCCAGCGCGCTGACCACATAGCCGAGCGACAGCATCGGGTAGGCGATCGTCACGTCGGTGCGCGACAAGCCGATGATCCACACCAGCAGCGAAATGACGTAGCAGGCCAGCCCCGCCAGGATCGGCAGCTGTGTAAATACCTTGATGCCGGTGGCGAACCAGTTCTGCGCGTTCACGTGGATCGCCCCGCCCAGCCCATTGGTGCCGGCCTTGAGCAGCAGTTGGGCCGCGGCGTTCAGCAGCACCCCGGTAATGATGAAAGCAAAAGTCGATAAATTCATGGTCACTGGTTGGCGATGACGATGCGGCGCGCATCGGCGGCCACGACGCGCATCGGCACGCCTTTCTGTTGGAAGTCCTGGTAAATGGCGGGGCTGACGACGGCCACGGCGCGCACGCCGGCCGCGGCGTCGCGCGTCCACTGCGCGACGAAGGCGGGCACGGTCGGGATCGAGAGCTCCGGCTGCTGCTCCAGGCCGAAAGTGAACTCGTCCCAGTAATCGACCAGCACCACGGTGCGCTGCAAATAATAGGTCAGCGACTGTTCGTAAATGCCGACCGAGTAGATCTTGGTCTGCGGCCCGAGTTCGGCCTGGATCGCCTTGACCATGCCGGCGGCGGCGCGCTGGTGGTCGAGCGGCTCGAAGCCGGCCAGCACCAGCTCGGTGCTGGCGAAGCCGGCCAGGGCAAGGGTCAAGACCGTCAGGTCGCGCCGCAGCTGGCGCGCATACAGCAGCGCCAGCGCGCCGCCCACCAGCGCCGTGAAGCCGGCCGCGAGGACCCACGGCTGGGTCGCCTGGTACAGCGGCAGCTCGCCCGCCAGCTTGGCCAGCTTGGGCAGGAAGGGCACGAAGGCCAGCATCGCCGCGCCCAGCGCCGCGGTCAGGCCGGCGGTCAGCATGCGACTGCGGCGGCTGCCGTTTTCGAGGTAGCAGGCCACCAGCAGCGCCAGCGCCGGGAAGATCGGCAGGATGTAGCCGGGCAGCTTGGAGTTCGACTTGGTGAAGAAGGCGAGGATGAACAGCGCCCAGATCACCAGCATCAGGCGCGGCCGGAAGCGGCCGGCTTCGCGCTTGAAGCCGAGCGCCAGGCCTTGCAGCAGCACGCCCA
>DASRXO010000424.1:0-2466 GCA_035654095.1 Telluria sp. | reverse complement strand
CTCATCTCCGGCGCGCGACAGCACGGACCAGCTTTGTGCAATCGAATCGATCTGGCACTCCGCATTGACCGCCGAGCCGAGCGGCGTACCGTCGTCGAAGTAGGCGCGGCGGTACCATTCGCCGTCCCAGGCATGCTCCTCGATGTTGCGCGCCAGGGTCTGCGCCTCGTTGCGGCAGGTGGTGGCGAAGGCCGTGTCGCCGACCACGTCGGCCACTTCGGCGAAGCGCTGCAGCACTTCGCACAGGAAGAAGGCCAGCCACACGCTCTCGCCCCTGCCCTCGTTGCCGACCCGGTCCATGCCGTCGTTCCAGTCGCAGGTGCCGATCAGCGGCAGGCCGTGTTCGCCGAAACGCAGGCCGCGCTTGATCGCGCGTACGCAATGCTCGTACAGGTCGGCCACCTGGTTCGAATGGGCCGGCATGTCGTAGTAGGACTCCTCTTCCGGTTTCAGCAAGCGGCCTTCGAGGAAGTGCGCCGGCTCGGTCAGCACGCCATGGTCGCCGGTGCCGATCACGTAGCGGTGGGTGGCCAGCGGCAGCCACAGGTAATCGTCCGAGCAGTGGGTGCGCACCCCGCGGTCGGACGGCGGATGCCACCAGTGCTGGACGTCGCCTTCGACGAACTGGTGGGCCGCGCACAGCAGCAGGTGCTCGCGCAGGATGTGCGGCTGGGTGTGGATCATCGCCATCGCATCCTGCAGCTGGTCGCGGAAGCCGAACGCGCCGCCCGACTGGTAGTAGCCGCTGCGCGCCCACATGCGGCAGGCGATGGTCTGGTACATCAGCCAGCCGTTGGCGATCACGTCGAGCGCGGGTTCCGGCGTTTCGATACGCACCGCGCCCAAGGTCCGCTCCCAATGCCGGTTGACCATCTCGAAGGCCGCGGCGGCGGCCTCGCCGCCATTGTATTTCTGGACCATGCTGCTGGCGTCGGCGTTGCGCCGTCCGCCGACGCCGAGCATGAACACCAGCTCGCGCTCCTGGCCCGGCTGCAGCTCGAACGCGACCTGCAGCGCGGCGCAGGGATCGAGCGCGGCGCCGACCCGGCCCGACAGCCGCGCGCGCGCCATCGCCGCGGGATTGGCCAGCGTGCGGTTGCGGCCGATGAATTCGGTGCGGTCGGCGGTCACCGAGCGCGCCGGCGCATCGACGTGGAAGAAGCCCACGCGGCCGGTGAACTCGGTGTTGTAGGCGTTGCGCGCGAACAGCGCGCCGCTGCCCGGATCGAGCTCGGTCACCACATGCATGGCCGACTTCGGCCGCAGGTCGCCCAACACCCATTCGACATAGCCGGTGGCCGACAGACGGCGCGGCACGGTGCTGTCGTTGCGCAGCCGGAGCACCGAGTACTTGATCGAGACGTCGAGCGCGACGAAGGTGCACAACTCGCTGTGGATGCCCTCCTCGCTGTGCTCGAACACGCTGTAGCCGAAGCCGTGGCGCGTGATGTACTCGCCGCTGGCCGGCACCGGCAGCGCGGTGGGCGACCAGAAGTGGCCGGTCTGTTCGTCGCGCAGGTAGAACGCCTCGCCGCCGCTGTCGGTCACCGGGTCGTTGTCCCACGGCGTGAGGCGGAACTCGTGCGCGTTCTCGGCCCAGGTATAGGCCTGGCCGCTTTCCGACACCACGCTGCCGAAGGCGGAGTTGGCCAGCACGTTGACCCAGGGCGCGGGTGTGCGCGTCTCGCCGTTGGTGCGGATCACATACTCGCGGCCGTCGGCGCTGAAGCCGCCCAGGCCGTTGTGCAGGATCAGGTCGCCCGGCTGCGGCGGCTGCTCGTTGTGCGGCTGGTAAGGCTCGCTGCGCGGCTCGGCCGCCAGCAGCGCCAGCTTGGGCACCACCGGCGGGGCGCGCTTGACCTGATCGGCCAGCGAGCCGCGGCTGTCGGACAGGATGGCGCGCGCCACCGACTGCATCAGCACCCGGTCTTCGTTCGAGATCTGGTCGATCAGGCGCACGAAGATGCCGCCCGGCCGGTCGATCGCCTGGGCGTCGATGCCGGACGCGATCAGGCCCATGATCTGGTCGTGCAGCGCCTGGCGGTAGCCGGACAGGTCCTCGTACCAGATCACCAGGTCGACCACCAGTCCCTTGAGGCGCCAGTAGGCATGCGCCTGCACCATCTGGCGCGCCAGCTCGATGTTGGCCGGGTCCTTGATCTGCATGAGCACGATCGGCAGGTCGCCCGAAATCGCATACGCCCACAGGCCTGACTGGCCGCGGTGGTTGCGCATCAGGGTGCCGCCGTCGGCGCGCAGCAAGGCGTTCGGATAGATGATGGTGCTGGCCAGGCGGCTGTACAACTGGGCGTCGGACTCGGTGGCGTTCAGCTGGCGCAGCACCACCTGGCTGTGGGTCCACGCCAGTTCGAACACGCGATCGGCCAGGTGGCGGTCCTGGTACTTGTCGATCAGGTGCAGCGCCGCTTCGCGGGTGTCGGTCATGCCGGTGACGACGTCGAGCGT
>DASRXO010000423.1:0-3610 GCA_035654095.1 Telluria sp. | reverse complement strand
CACGCCCGGCAGCCGCTGTTCGGACAGCACCGCCAGCACCCTGACCTTGCCGGCGCCGGCGTACAGCGTCGCTTCCGAGGCGTCGCCCGAGATCACCTGCACGAAGCTGGCGTCCATCGCGGTGAACACTTCGCCGCCGCCTTCCAGCGCCACGAAGCGCAGCGCTTTCGGGTCGATCCCGGCCTGGCGCGCCACCAGCGCCATCTTCAGCCAGTCCTGGCTGCCGATGGTGCCGGAGACGCCGATCAGCACCTTCTGCGGCGCGGCCTTGAGCGCATCGAGCAGGTCGCGCAAGGTCTTGAACTGCGAATCGGCGCGCACCGCGATCATGCCATAGTCGGCGCCGACCGCGGCCACCCAGCGCACGTCGCCGGCGGTGGCCTTGCCGAACTTGCCCTGCGCGAGATTGAGCAGCGAGCCGCCCGAAAACGCGACCAGGGTATTCGGCTCGGCGCTGCGCTGCGACACCAGCGAGTGCCAGGCCACCGCGCCGATCCCGCCCGGCAGGTAACTGAGGTGCATCGACGGCGTCGCGCCGCTCGCCTCCAGCCCCTTCCTGGCCAGCTTGCAGGTCAGGTCCATCGCGCCGCCCGGCTTGGACGGCACGATGCACTCCGTCTCCTTGGAGGCCGCCGCAGCGTCCGCCGCTGACGCCAGCGCACTGGCGCACAGCAGTCCGAAGCTCAGCATCAAGCGCAGGAATGGCATGGCCGGCCGCCGGTCAGAAGCGGTGCTGGATGCCGGCCGTCAGGCCGGTCTGGGTGCTGCCGAAGCCCGGATCGTCGCGCGACAGGCTTACCAGATTGCCGTTCTTGGCCTTGGCGTAGGCGGCCGCCACATACAGGTCGGTGCGCTTGGACAGCGCGACCAGGCTGCGCGCCACGTACATGATCGGATCGGCGTCCTGCGCGGCCGCCACGTTCTTGACGTTGACGTAGTAGACCGCGCCGGTCAGCGTGACCGCCGGCTGCACCAGGTAGCTCGCGCCGGCCCAGTAGGTGTCGCCCTTGACGTCGGCGGTCGCGGCCTTGCCGGCCACCAGCTTGTAGCCGCGCATGCCGGCGCCCACACGCCAGGCGCCGTTGCGGTAGTCGGTCGCCAGGTGGTAGGCGGTGGTCTTGTCGCGGTTGCCGGTGGCGACCACGGTATTGCCGTTGACCTCCTCGTAGGCGGCCATGATGCCCAGCCCCGCGTGGGTCCAGGAGCCGGCGAACGAGGACTTGCGGCTGTCGGCGTTGTTGCCCGCCTGTTCGCCGAGGCCGATGGTCGCGCCGTATTTGAATTCGCCGGTCGAACCCGAGTACTTGATCAGGTTGTCGAAGGCGGTGGTCATGCCGTACTTGGACGGGCCGCTGGCGTTGGTCGAGGTGGCCCACGAATAGTTGGGCGCGTAGCCGAGCGGGTCGAACAGGATCAGGAAATCGTAGGTGGTGGTGAACGAGCGGCCCAGCACGATGCGGCCCATGCTGCCTTCGAGGCCGACCACGGCCTGGCGCTTGAACAGCACGCCGTCGAGGTTACCGGTGTCCATCAGGATGCCGCCTTCGAGGTTGAACACCGCTTTCAGGCCGCCGCCCAGGTCTTCGCTGCCGCGGAAACCCCAGCGCGAGGTGTTCTTCCCGCCGGAGATGACTTTGACCACGCTGCCCTGGCTGGCGCTGGCGTGGTTCAGGGATTCGATACCGGCGTCGATCAGGCCGTAGACCTGGACGTTCGATTGCGCCTGGGCGGCGCCGGCGGCTGCGAGGGATGCGGCAATGGCGAGCGAAAGCACTGATTTCTTCATACTTGTCTCCGATATGTTTTTGTTTATAGACTACGCTTGAATCGGGGCCACTATAAGAGCGCCAGCCTTTCAATTGGCTTTCACCGTGTCGTCCTGACCACAACTGGCCGATTCGGCCGCTTGCGCTTACACTGCTGGCATGCGAATCCTCCTTGTAGAAGACCACCTCGAGCTGTCCCACTGGCTGGCCAAGGCCCTGCGCGACGCCAACCTGACGGTCGAATGCGCGGCCAACGGCGCCGACGCCGACGCCCTGCTGCACACCCAGGAATACGCGCTGGTGATCCTCGACCTGACCCTGCCCAAGATGGATGGCCTCGACGTGCTGCGCCGCCTGCGCGCCCGCGGCGGCGCGCGCGCCAAGACTCCGGTGATGATCCTGACCGCGCGCGGCGGGCTCGAAGAGCGGGTCCAGGGCCTGAACCTGGGCGCCGACGACTACCTCGCCAAGCCCTTCGAACTGGCCGAGCTCGAAGCGCGCGTCAAGGCCCTGCTGCGCCGCAGCCTGGGCAACGAGGCGCTGGTGCACCAGTGCGGCGCGCTGCGCTTCGACACCATCACCCGCATGTTCACCTACGGCGACGCGCCGCTCGCGCTCACGCCGCGCGAACACGCGGTGCTCGAGGCGCTGATCACCCGCCCCGGCCGCGCGGTGTCGAAAGAAAAACTGTTCGACGAAGTCTTCGCGCTCGAGGACGAAGCCAACATCGACGCCATCGAACTGTACATCCACCGCGTGCGCAAGAAGCTCGAGCGCGCGCCGGACGGCGGCGCCGCCATCACCACGCTGCGCGGCATCGGCTACCTGCTGCAGCCGCGCGAGGCCGCCGGCTGACATGACGCTCGCCGCCCTGCTCCACCGCAAGCTCGGACCGGGCGCGCCGCTCGGCAGCCTGCGTAACCAGCTGTTGCGCTGGCTGCTGATCCCGCTGGTGCTGCTGGTGGCGATCAATTCGGTCTCGCTGTACCGCAACGCGCTCGACGCGGCCGACATGGCCTACGACCGTTCGCTGCTGGCCTCGACCCGCGCGCTGGCCGAACGGGTCTCGATCAAGGGCGGCAAGGTGGTGGCCGACGTGCCCTACCTGGCGCTCGACAGCTTCGAGACCGACACCCTCGGCCGCATCTACTACAAGGTCAGCGGCCTGCATGGCGAGACCGTGTCCGGCTACGACGACCTGCCCGCGGTGCCGGCCAACGTGCCGCGCTCGGAAGCCTATCCGGCGCTGGTGCGCTTCTACCACGCCGACTACAACGGCGAGCAGCTGCGCATCGCCGCGCTGCTGCAGCCGGTGTACGACGATTCGATGCGCGGCATCGCCCTGATCCAGGTCGGCGAGACGCTCGACGCGCGGCGCGGCCTGTCGCGCAAGATCCTGTTCGACACCCTGCTGCGCCAGGCGGTGATGGTGCTGGCGGTGGCCTCGCTGGTGTGGTTCGCGGTGCGGCTGGTGCTGCGCCCCCTGATGCGCCTGAAGAACGAGGTCGAGACGCGCGCCCTGTCCGACCTGTCGGACGTCGACCAGGCGCTGGTGCACCGGGAAGTGCGGCCGCTGGTGGCCGCGATGAACGGCACCATGGCGCGCATGCAGAACCTGATCGCCAGCCAGCGCCGCTTCATCGCCGACGCCTCGCACCAGCTGCGCACCCCGCTCACGGCGCTGTCCATGCGGCTCGAGGAGATCCTGCAGGCCGAGGACCAGCAGACCGTGCGTGAGGAGGCCGGCAGCGCACTGGCCCAGGTGGAGCGGCTCGCGACCGTGGTCGAGCACCTCCTGGAGGGTGTGCGCGACAACAACCTGCGCTCCGGCCCCGTGCCGCTCG
>DASRXO010000422.1:0-2668 GCA_035654095.1 Telluria sp. | reverse complement strand
GAAATCGCGCACGTTGCTGGCCTTGAAGTGCCAGGTCTTGGTGGCGCCGCTGCGCTGCTTCTCGGCCGCTTCGGCCTCGGCCTGGCTCACGATGATCACCGGCTTGGCGCTGGTGCGGGCCTGCTTCAGGCGCTCGCGCTGGGCTGCGCTGAGCACCGCGTCCGGGTTCTGCAGCTCGCCGGTGCTGGCCACGATATGGTCGGCCGGCACCGTCAACTGGATGTCGTAGTCGCCGAATTCGAGGGTGAACTCGCCGTCGCCCAGGTACTGCTTGTTCTGCCAGCCGTAGGTATCGTAGTAGGCCGCCATGCGCGGATACCACTGGGCGACTTCGAACAGGTCGTTCTTGTCTTCGTCGAATTTCTCGTAACCGGAGCGCCGCCCCAGCACGTTGAACTCGGGGACGTTGAAGCTCCATTCGACGTTGAAGGAGAGGCGCGTGCCGGGCTTCATCGGCTGCGGCAGGTCGATCCGCATCATGGTGCGGTTGATGGTGAACTTGAGCGGCTTGCCGTCGCTGCCGGTCACGCTCTTGAGCTTGACGCCGCCTTCGAAGCTGCGGCTCTCGTAGATGAAGCGCAGCGCCTCGTAGTGCACGCCGTCTTCCGCGCCGCGCGCCTTGCTCCAGGCCTCGCGCGAGGGCAGGGTGGCGCTGATGCGGTTGTCCGAATCGCCGCGGAACATGTTCTGGTCCAGCTGCAGCCACAGGTAGGACAGGGTGTCGGGCGAGTTGTTGTGGTAGGTGATGGTCTCGGCGCCGCTGACCGCGCGTTTGGCCTCGTCCAGCGAGGCGCGGATCGTGTAGTCGGCGCGCTGCTGCCAGTAGGCGTGGCCGGGCGCGCCGGAGGCGGTGCGGACGGTGGTCGGGGTGGGCAGCAGTTCGTCGAGCTGGCGGAACTTGTCGTCGAACGGTTCGGCGGCGAAGGCCGAGGCGGTGAGGAACAGGGCAGCGAGGCAGAGCGGCAAGCGGTTCATGGTCGTCGTGGTAGGTGGTTTGCTGGTGCTGGAATGGAGAACCGGCAGCGGCGCGAGGTGCGCGGCTGCCGGCCGTTTGCTGTTTAACTCGACCGAGGCTTATTCAGCCTTGGGCTTGTCTTTCGCGTCCTTCGACTTCAGCGGCGTGTTGAAGTCTTTCATCAGGTCGCCCTGGCCACGCTCGGCCTTGTACAGCTCCACGCGGGACGGGGTGATCTTGCGCGGCCACGAGTTGTTGCTGGTGTCGATGTCGGCGGTCTCCCAATACGGGTCCTGGGTCAGGCCCACCATCGGCTCGTCGGTGACGATCAGCTTGGTGATCTTCTTCGACGAATAGCGCCACACTTCGGCCGGGATGCGCTCGATGTACTTCTTGCCGCTCTTGAGTTCGATCTCCAGGATCAGCGGCATCACCAGCCCGCCGAGATTCGAGAAGTCCACCAGGTACAGGTGTTTGCCCTGCGCCAGCAGCGCCTTCTCCCAGTCTTCCAGGCCGCCGACGGTTTCGGCGTACTTGTTGCGGTCCGCGTTGGTGACGGTGAACTCGTCGTGTTCGTTATAGAAGTCCTTCAGCTCGGGGTGGCCGTCGACCTTGTAGGCCATGCTGCCCTTGTTGCGCTGTTGCGTCACGGAGAGCGGTTCGGCATCCTTCTGCTCCTTCTTCCAGGCCTTCTCGATTTCCGGATTCTTGGTGCTCACGCCGTACTCGGTGATGCCGTCGATGCTGATGTCGACCGCGTCGGTGGTGTAGAACCAGCCGCGCCAGAACCAGTCGAGGTCCGTGCCGGAGGCGTCTTCCATGGTGCGGAAGAAGTCGGCCGGGGTCGGACGCTTGAACTTCCAGCGCTGCGCATACTCGCGGAAGGCGAAGTCGAACAGCTCGCGGCCGAGAATGGTCTCGCGCAGGATGTTGAGCGCGGTGGCCGGCTTGGCGTAGGCGTTATTCCCGAACTGGAGCAGCGACTCCGAGTTGGTCATGATCGGCACCTGGTTCTTGCTGCGCATGTAGTCGACGATCGCGCGCGGCTCGCCGCGGTTCAGCGGAAACTCCGGTTCCCAGGCCTGCTCGGCCAGGTACTGCACGAAGGAGTTGATGCCCTCGTCCATCCAGGTCCACTGGCGCTCGTCGGAGTTGACGATCATCGGGAAGTAGTTGTGGCCCACTTCGTGGATGATCACGCCGATCAGGCCATACTTGGTGCGCTTCGAGTAGGTGATCTCGCCGGTCTTCTTGTCCTTGGTCGGACGCGGACCGTTAAACGAAATCATCGGGTATTCCATGCCGCCGATCGGGCCGTTGACCGAGATCGCGACCGGGTACGGATAGTCGAGCGCGTACTTGTTGTACTGTTCGATGGTGTGGATCACCGCCGTGGTGGAGTACTTCTCCCACAGCGGGTTGCCTTCCTTCGGATAGAAGGACATGGCCAGCACGTCGGTGCCGCCCTTCTTGTAGCCCTGCGCGTCCCAGATGAATTTGCGGCTGGTGGCGAACGCGAAGTCGCGCACGTTCTTGGCCTTGAAGTGCCAGGTCTTGGTGGCGCTGCTGTGCTGCTTCTCGGCCGCTTCGGCTTCGGCCTGGGTCGCGATGATCACCGGCTTGGTGCTGGTGCGGGCCTGCTTCAGGCGATCGCGCTGGGCCGCGCTGAGCACAGCATCCGGGTTCTGCAGCTCGCCGGTGCTGGCCACGATG
>DASRXO010000421.1:0-3320 GCA_035654095.1 Telluria sp. | reverse complement strand
GCCGACGCCGTGCTGCAGGACGTGCCGCAACGCGTGCTGGCCTTCATGCTCGACGGCGCGCCGGTGCGCGTCTACCTGAACGCCTACACGCTGCTGCCGACCGCGGTCGATTATGCGGGGCCGCTGGCGCGCACCGCGTTCTGGTCCTTCCTCGGCGACGTCACGCTGCGCACCTACTACAGCTTCTGGTGGCTGGCCAAGGGCGGCCTGCACTATCCAATGCAATGGAATATGGAGAGCAATGGCCTGCCCGATGGCATGCTGCACATCCACGCACTGCGGATCGACGAAGCGCTGGCCGAGGCCGACCTGGCGATCCCGGACGCGGTGCGCGCCGCCTACGATCCGAACGCCAAGCCGGCCGATCGCGACAACACGCCCTTGGGACTGGCCAGCCAGCCGGCGCAGGAACCGGCGCCGGGTATCGTGTTCATCGCAGGCGAATGGAACGCCACCATCGTGCGCCAGGACGATGGCATCGTCATCGTCGAAGCGCCGATTTCGTCCGACTATGCGGTGAAGGTGCTGGCCGAAGCGCGGCGCCGCTTCCCGGGCCTGCCGGTCAAGGCCGTGATCACGACCTCGGACGCGTGGCCGCACCTGGCCGGGGTGCGCCAATACGTCGCCGAGGGCATTCCGGTGTATGCCTTGGACTTGAACAAGCCGATCCTGGAGCGCGTGATCGGCGCCGCCTATACCAGCCGGCCGGACGCGCTGCAAGCCCACCCTCGCAAGGCCGACTATCGTTTAGTGAAGGGCAGGACGACGCTCGGCACCGGCGCCAACCGCATCGAGCTCTATCCGATGCGCGGCGAAACCAGCGAACGCCAGATGATGGTCTATTTCCCCGCGCACCGGCTGCTGTACGGCAGCGACGCCTTCCAGCCCGATAACAAGGGCGCCTACTTCTATCCGCAAACGATCAGCGAGCTGACCGATGCCGTCGCGCGCGAGCGGCTGGCGGTCGACACCTTCTTCATGATGCACGCCGATCCGACGCCGTGGCCGGCACTGGCGAAGGCGGTCCGCGCCGCCGAATGAGCGCAGGCGCGGCCGGCGCGCGTCACTGCCATTGCTTGAGCAGGGCGCGCACCTCGTCGGCCTGTGCGAATCGCATATTGCCGGCCGCGAGCAGCTCGAGCTCCTTGCGCGCGGCGTCCTTGTCGCCGGTCTTGTACAGGCCGATCGCCATGTGATAGCGGATGTCGCGCGCCTGCGGCGCCTGGGCGCAGGCTTTTTGCAGGATCGCCAGGCCGCGCGCCGCGTCGCCCCGATCGACCAGGATCCAGCCCAGGGTGTCCATGATCACCGGCTGGTCGCCGGCCAGCCGGTACGCGTCCTCCGCCGCCTGCTGGGCGCGCGCATCTTGCGATTGCTGGTAGGCCAGCGCCAGGTTGTTGAGCGCGACGATATTTTTCGGATGCTGTTTCACGATGGCCTCGAGCTGGAGCGCCGCCGGCTTGTACTGCTTGTCGGCCAACAGCGTTTCCGCCTTGTACAACTGGACCCGGACATCCTCGGGATGCTGCTGCAGCCACTGCGCCAGGCGCTTCGCGCCCTCCTCCTGCCGGCCGACGGCACGCAAGGCATTGACGGTCTTGATCGTCAGTTCGTTGGTGCTGCTGTGCGCCAGCGCCTGCTCGTAGAACGGCAGCGCCTGCGCGGCCTTGTTCTGCCCCATCAGCACGTCGCCTTCGAGCTGGTAGCCGGCCGCCGCGTTCGGATACTGGCGCTGCAGGCGGGCCGCGACCATCGACGCCAATTCATGCGAGCCTTCGCGCACATACAGTTCGGCCAGGGCCAGCTGGGCCGCCGGGAAATCGGGCTGCATCGCGAGCGCCGCTTTCAGGTTGTCCGCCGCGGCCGCCTTGTTGTTCATCAGCAGCTGGAGCGCCGCGACCTGCATCTGCACCTGCGGCGAGCGCGGCAGGGCCAGCGCCAGCTTCTTGTAAGTGTCCAGCGCGGCGTCATTCTCGCCGTTCGCCAACTGGCTCTTGCCGAGCAGGTCGAGCAGGTCGGGGTCGTCGTGGTGGGTCACCTGCAGCTTGCGCGCGAGGCTGAGGGCCTTCTGGTTTTGGCCGGCAAGCAGGTATTGCGCGATCAGGTTGACCGCCGGCGCGATCGCGTTCGAATCGACCGCATTGGCCTGTTCCAGCCAGCGCGTGGTGTCCTCGGTTTTTTGTTCGCCGGCGGCCAGGGTCGCCAGCGCCGTCATTGCTTCGACACTGGTCTTGTTCTTGTCGAGGAAGGCCAGCAGCTGCTGCTTGGCCGCCTCCGGTTTTTTCTCGCGCAACTCGAGTTGCGCCAGGTTGTCGGCGGCGGGGAAGTACGAGGGCCCCAATTCCAGCGCCTGTTTGAAACTGGCACGCGCCTTCACCATATCGCGCTTGCCGAGATAGACCACGCCTTTCAAGTCCTGGATCGCGGCATTGCGCGGTTGGGCCTGTTCGAGCGCCAGCACCGCCTGATACGCGCTGTCGACATGCTGGAGGCCCAGCTCGGTCCGCACCAGCGCGATGCCGGCCTGCTGCGACTTGGCGTCGAGCTTGGTGGCCAGTTGCAGGTCGCTCACCGCTTGCGCCTGCTCGCCTTTGCCCAGCTTGCTGAACGCGAGCGAGGTGCGCAGGTTGGCGGCCATCGGCTCCAGCGCGCTGGCCTTCTCGAAGTATTCGCCGGCCCGCGTGAAATCGCGCGCCTGCATGTAGGACTCGCCGGCCAGGGCCAGCACCTGCACATCCTGTTGCGCGTCCTTGAGTGCTGGCGCCAGCACGGTCAGCGCATCCGGCGTGTGGCCGGTGCGCAGCAGGGTCGAGGCCAGCATCTTGCGCGCGTACAGATTGTCCGGGTGCTTGTCGAGATAGCGCCGCAGGTGGTACTCGGCCTGGTGCAAGGAACCCAGGTTCAGGCTGATGGCGCCGGCCAGCAAGATGCTCGGCATGTGATCGGGCGCCACCTTCAACACGCTCAGGATCGATTCCTGGGCCGCCGCGTGCTTGCCTTGCGAGAAGTCCAGCAGCGCTTGGGTGTAGACCGCCAGCACGCTGCCGGGATAGATCGCGCGCGCCGCCTTCAGCTCGGCCTGGGCTGCTTCGAACTTGCCGAGCGAGATCTCCAGGTAGGCCTTTTCGACGTGCGCCGAACGGTGCTCGGGCTTGATCGCCAGCACCTTGTCATAGGTCGCCAGCGCCTGGTCGGCCAGGCCCTGCGCGCGCAGCAGGTCGCCCTTGAACAGCAGCGCGTCGGTGTTGCGCGGGTCGGCCGCGAGCGCCTGCTCGGCAAATTTGCGCGCCACCTCGACATCATGCTCGATATACGCCAGG
>DASRXO010000420.1:0-2070 GCA_035654095.1 Telluria sp. | reverse complement strand
CGTAGCGTGTATAGGCCAGCATCTCGACCGCCGGAGGGGTTTGTTCAAGATCGCTGGGCGACAGGCCCCAGCCTGCGCAGAGCTTCACATGCAGGTTCATCTCGATGTCGAGGATGGCCGAGAGGCCGGCCGCCGCTTCGCGCATGTCAGCGAGCTTGGGCGACTTGTAGACGGAGAGCGCGTAGGCGCGAGCAAACTCGATGAGGAACAGGTAGTCCTGAACGAGGTAGTGACGAAACGCCGCTTCGGCGAGCGAACCGTCTGCCAACCCGTTAGTGAAGGGATGCTCGGTGTAGGCCCGCCATTCGGCGGATGCATCTGTCTTTAGACGCTCGAAGAAACTCATGATCGTTCGCCGGGTTCTCAATGGGTGGCTTTGGCTTGTTACCAATAGCACGTCGCAAACCGGGTGGACGTTGACCTTGTCCGCCTCAATCACCCGCGCCGGGATTTGGTGAGAAGTATTGGAGTTTGTCCGGCTTCCCCTCCCACTCCTTGGAGTCGGGCGGGGGCGCTCTTTTGACCACAATATTTGGCCAGATTTTCGCGTATTCCGCATTCAGCGACAGCCATTTCTCAAGCCCCGGCTCGGTGTCAGGCTTGATCGCGTCGACCGGGCATTCCGGCACGCAGACCCCGCAATCGATGCATTCGTCCGGGTGGATGACGAGCATGTTCTCGCCCTCGTAGAAGCAGTCCACGGGGCACACGTCGACGCAGTCCATGATTTTGCAGCGAATACAGCTCTCGTTGACGACGAAGGTCAATTAAGCGTCCTTTCAGCAGATCGCAGCGGCAACCTCATTCATGGTGTCCGTCTGTCCTCACGGTGCTGGTTCATTGGTTGAAAATGGACGCACAGAAGACCTACGTCCTCTGGCTGAATCGGAACACCGAGGAACAGGCATTCAGCGGCCGAGGGGCTCGTGCTCGGCAGGTTGCCGCACATCTCTCTGCCGAAGTGCGTGCAGTCTTGGCAAACACCGATCTGCCGACGCGCACCACTCGTAGCTAGAGTGGACAGCACTTGGTGCAGGGCGCGACGCATCGCAGTTCGCTCTGTCGCGTCGAGCGAATCCACGGCGCGCACCAGAACTTCGAACGGATCGCGTGCAAGCGCTTTTTTGCCCTTGCTCGTCAGTCGCAGACTTACGCTTCGCCCGTCCGTCTTGAATGGCTGTCGGACCAAGTACCCACCCGCTTCAAGCGCCTTAATGGCTTGTGTTGCGGTGCCGCGGGTTGTCGCTTGAAATTCCGCGAATGCCGACGGGGTCCGTGAGAACGAGTTCGCACGGGCGAAGAAGCGGAGCGCCATCCATTGGGCCGGACTGAGTTCGCCGTCATAGCCCTCAGCTTGTACGAGCCGTCCCACTTGCAGCAGGAGCTCTGCCGTTTCGCGCGCTGACATGATTGCCTCTTCGAGATATAATAGTGTTTCGAAATCAACTTGACAACACGGCCGTTGCTGATAATTTTGTTTCGAAACTAGTTTGGAGGGCTTGATCATGGCCCCCACCGCGGCCCTGCCGATCCTTACGGCCGAACCCGGCCTTAGCCATTATCTTGAGGAAATCCGGCGGTTCCCGATGTTGGAGCGCCAGGAAGAATACATGCTAGCCAAGCGCTGGCGCGAGCACGGCGATCGCGACGCGGCGCACAAGCTGGTCACCAGCCATCTGCGCCTCGTGACCAAGATCGCCGGGAACTATCGCGGCTACGGCCTGCCGATCTCCGAGGGCAATGTCGGCTTGATGCAAGCGGTCGAGCGCTTCGAGCCGGAGAAGGGCTTCCGGTTCGCCACCTACGCCGTGTGGTGGATCAAGGCGGCGATCCAGGAATACATCCTGCGCTCGTGGTCGCTGGTGAAGATCGGCACCACGGCCAACCAGAAGAAGGTGTTCTTCAACCTCCGCAAGGCCCAGAGCAAAATCTCCATCCTCGACGATGGCGATATGCGGCTGGACCAGGTGAAGATCATCGCCCGGCGGATCGGCGTCACCGAAACGGACGTGATTTACATGAACCGACGGCTTGGCGGCGACGCCTCGCTCAACGCCGCGATCCGCGAGG
>DASRXO010000419.1:0-12815 GCA_035654095.1 Telluria sp. | reverse complement strand
CATCCTCGGCAGCGCCGAGACCGAGAATATCCAGGGCGAAGTGCAAAAGAAGCTGGACGTGATCTCGAACGAAATCCTGCTCGAGGCGAACGAGTGGGGCGGCCACCTGGCGGCGATGGCGTCGGAAGAGATGGAGTCGATCCACCCGATCCCGAACCGCTATCCGAAGGGCGAATACATGCTGCTGTTCGATCCGCTCGACGGCTCCTCGAACATCGACGTCAACGTCTCGATCGGCACCATCTTCTCGGTGCTCAAGGCGCCCGAGGGCATGGGCGCGCCGACCGAGGCCGACTTCATGCAGCCGGGCAGCATGCAAGTGGCGGCCGGTTACGCCGTGTACGGCCCGCAGACCATGCTGGTGCTCACCACCGGCAACGGCGTGAACTGCTTCACGCTGGACCGCGAGATGGGCTCGTGGGTGCTCACCCAGCGCACTATGATGATCCCGGAGAGCACCCAGGAATTCGCGATCAATATGTCGAACGCGCGCCACTGGCACCCGCCGGTCAAGCGCTACGTGGACGAGTTGCTGGCCGGCGCGACCGGCCCGCGCGGCAAGGATTTCAATATGCGCTGGGTCGCGGCGATGGTCAGCGACGTGCACCGCATCCTGAACCGCGGTGGTGTCTTCATGTACCCGGCCGATTTGCGCGATACCTCGATGCCGGGCAAGCTGCGCTTGATGTACGAGGCGAATCCGATGGCGATGCTGGTGGAGCAGGCGGGCGGCGCGGCGACCGATGGCGTCGGCCGCATCCTCGACATCCAGCCGAACAAGCTGCACCAGCGGGTGCCGGTGTTCCTCGGTTCGAAGAGCGAGGTCGAGCGCGTGACCAGCTACCACGCGCCGGCATGATTTTTTAACAAAATCGGTTTTGCACTAGCAAGTTTGGATGATTCTTTGCTAGAATACGCGTCTTCGCCGATGTAGCTCAGTTGGTAGAGCAGCACATTCGTAATGTGAAGGTCCCCAGTTCGATTCCGGGCATCGGCACCAGAAATTCGTAGGAATATCAAAGACTTACACGCTTCGGCTTGTAGGTCTTTTTTGCTTTTTACTTGTGCTTGCCCCTTTTACCCCGTGCACATCCACGATTGATCAAATTTGATTGTCTTAGTCCCAAAATGGGACTAAGATGGCGACATGCGCATTCTTTCGCTCCCTACCCTAAGAGCCTTCTACGAGACACCGAGCTACGCAGATGCGAAAGGCCCCCTTCTGACTTGGCATGGGCACACGCTGAAAGCGAACTGGCTCGAGCCTGCCGACGTGAAGGCGGATTTGCGGAATGCCAGTATCCTCAAGGAAGGCCGGGTTGTATTTAATATTGCTGGAAATAAATATAGGTTGGTTACATCAATCAACTATCCGTATGGCATTGTGTTTGTCAAGTTCATCGGCACCCACAAACAGTATGACGCGATTGATGCGCAAACAATTTGAAGGACCTCACCATGAACATCAAGCCTATTAGGACCGCTGAAGACCATCGCGCCGCATTGAAAGAAATTGAAATGCTGATGACGGCCGAGATGAACACGCCCGAAGGTGATCGCCTTGACGTTCTCGCAACGCTAGTTGAAGCATATGAAGCGAAGCATTTCCCTATGGAGCTGGCAGATCCTATCGATGCCATCAAGTTCACCATGGAACAAAAAGGTCTAACGCCGAAGGACTTGGAGCCGATGATTGGTCGGTTAAACCGCGTGTATGAAATACTCAGCGGTAAACGCCCTCTAACGCTGCCTATGATCTGGCGCCTTCACGAGGCGCTTGGCATTCCCGCAGAAGCACTTATCAAACCTCCGAGGCGAGGCCCGGTAGTTGCATAGCGATGTGGTCTGGTGGGATTCTCTCCAGGCATCGCACCGGCACTCAGCAGTAATAGTCTTAGGAAATCTTAGAGCCCGCGTGCCTTTCAGGTAGAGCGGGTTTTTTGTTGCCTCATCCATCATCAAGCCCAATCGTGCTCGCGAGCGCCTCGACGATCAAGGCGCGATCATCTTCCTGGCTCGGACTCTCCATCTAGGAATACTACTTTCCGTGCGCTTGCACCTTGCAACAAAGAATGCGTTGCGGAATGCGAAATATCCTTATAAAAACAGGATCTTGTGCAAAAAAACGGCGCGTCAATCAAAACTTATCAGATTCAACTTGACCTTGTTTTTTTCGAAGTGTAGGTTTACTACATATTTTGGTGGCTATCGATTCCGATGACTCGACCATGACGGAGGTCCCTACACACGCATGCACGCAAGGCCAGCTTCATCACCGATCACAATAAATACGACAATAAATGGAGAAGACAGGATGACAACCAACGTAAAACCGCGCATGCGTGTTCTGGCAGCGGCGATTGCCCTGGTCGGCGCGACCGCCGCCCACGCCGCCCCCGACACCGCAGTCACCAACAAGCAGAACTTCACTACCGACGTCATTTACCAGATCCTGACCGATCGCTTCGTCGACGGCGACAGCTCGAACAATGCCAGCGGCACCGCGTTCGATTCGAGCTGCTCGTCCGGCACCAAGGTGTATTGCGGCGGCGACTGGCAGGGCATCACCAACAAGATCAACGACAACTATTTCACGGACATGGGCATCACCGCGCTCTGGGTCTCGCCGCCGGTCGACAACATCGACGCCGTGATCACCTACGACCGGGCGAACACCGCCTACCACGGCTACTGGGCGCGCGACTTCAAGCGCACCAATGCCCACTTTGGCCACTTCGTCGACTTCACCGCCATGGTCAATGCGGCGCACGCCAAGAACATCAAGGTGATCATCGACTTCGCGCCTAACCACACCTCGCCATCTTCGAGCGACCCGGCGTTCGGCGAAAACGGCCGACTGCTGAATGACGGCGTGGCCATGGCGACCTTCAACAATGACGTGAGCAATACCTACAAGTTCTTCCATCATAACGGCGGCATCGACGATTACAACGTGCCCGAGAAGGTCATCTACAAAGGGCTGGGCGACCTGACCGATATCGACCAGAACAGCGGCGCGATCGATACCTACATGAAGGAAGCGATCAAGGTCTGGCTCGACCTGGGCATCGACGGCATCCGCTTCGACGCGATCAAGCACATGTCGTTCGGCTGGCAGAAGAACCTGATCGCCAATATCGACGCCTACAAGCCGGTCTATTCGTTCGGCGAGTGGATGATGGGAGACTCGAACCCGGAGGCGCTCAATACCGCGTTCGCCAACGAGAGCGGGATCAACGTGCTCGACTTCCGCTTTTCGCGCAAGCTGCGCGACGTGCTGATGTACGGCACCGGCACTTGGGCCGACTTCAACACGGTGCTCAGCGCCACCGGCAGCGACTACAAGCGGGTGATTGACGAGGTCACTTTCCTCGACAACCACGACCTCGACCGCTTCCAGTACGCCAGCAACACCCACCGCAACCTGGAGCAGGCGCTGGCGCTCACGCTGACCGCGCGCGGTGTGCCTTGCATCTACTACGGCACCGAGCAGTACATGGCGGGCGGCTACGATGCGGGCACCAACCGCCAGCGCATCGGCACCTTCGACAAGACGACCAAGGCCTACCTGATCACCAAGGACCTGGCCACCCTGCGCAAGAGCAATCCGGCGCTGGCCTACGGCAGTAGCCAGGAGCGCTGGATCAACAACGACGTGTACATTTTCGAACGCAAGTTCGGCACCAACGTCGTCATGGTCGCGATCAACAAGAACCAGACCACTGCGGTCAGCATTACCAGCCTGCTGACGGCCTTGCCGAACGGTAGTTACAGCGATGTGCTGGGCGCTAAGCTGAACGGCAACGCGATCACGGTCAGCAGCGGGGCCGTGCCGACCTTCAACCTGCCGGCCGGCGCCGTATCGGTCTGGCAATACACCGCGGCCACCAACGTCGCCGCCATCGGCCACGTCGGCCCGATGATGGGTAAGGCAGGCAACACCATCACGATCGATGGCCGCGGCTTCGGCGCCACCAAGGGCACCGTGTACTTCGGCACCACCGCGGTGACCGGCGCCAACATCCCGTCGTGGGAAGACTCCAGCATCACGGTCAAGGTGCCGGCCGTCGCGGCGGGCAAGTATGGCGTCAAGGTCACCACGTCCGGCGCCGTCAGCAGTAACGTCTATCCGGAGTACAAGGTGCTGACGGGCGACCAGGTCACGGTGCGCTTCGTGGTCAACAATGCCACCACCTCCTCTGGCGAAAACGTCTACCTGTCCGGCAATGTGGACGAACTGGGCAACTGGGATGCCACCAAGGCGATCGGGCCGATGTATAACATGGTCGAGTATGTCTATCCGAACTGGTACTTCGACGTCAGCGTGCCGGCCGGCACGACCCTGCAGTACAAATTCCTGAAGGTGAACGGCTCCACGGTCACCTGGAATCCGAACGCCAACCAGACCATCACCACGCCGACCAGCGGCACCTATACGGTGACCACCAGCTGGTAAGCGCTGCGGCAGGGGGGCGGCAATGGTAGCCTCCCCCCGCCTCCCGAAAGACGAACGTCACTGAATTTCCGGTCGAACCGCATCGTTTGATGGCGCTCGGCCGTCTTTGCTCCCGTGGCTACTGAAGACAGAAGCCTTTCCAATATTCGAGGAGAAGAGCAATGACGGAAAACGGCAATCTAGAAGCAGCGGCAAGAAAGTGGACGCTCGCGCTGGCGTCGCTGGGATCGTTGATGGTGGCGCTCGACATGCTGGTCGTCACGGCGTCGCTGAGCACCATTCGGCGCGACCTCGGTGCCTCCATGGAACAGCTGGAATGGACGGTGAATGCGTACAGCCTCAGCTTTGCGGTCCTGCTGATGGGCGCGGCGGCGCTGGGCGACCGCTTTGGTCGCCGGCGCATGTTCGCGACAGGCATCGGGCTGTTCGTGGCCGCGTCGGCCGTCTGCGCGCTGGCGCCCAGCGTGGCGTGGCTGATTGCCGCCAGGGTCCTGCAGGGCGTGGGCGCGGCGTTTGTCATGCCGCTGGCGATGGCGCTACTGAGCGCGACCTATACCGGTCCCGCGCGGGCGCGCTGGGGGTGGTGTGGGGGCTCATGCCCGGCAACCGGGCCGGTTGGGGCAGTACCGAGGTGATGTCCGCACTGGCGGCCGGCGTCGTGCGCGCCGCCGCCTTCGTGGCCTGGGAACTGCGCGCCGCCCAGCCCATGGTGCCGATGAGGCTGTTCCGTTCGAGGCCTTTCTCGGCAGGCAATGCCGCCGCTTTCCTGCTCTTCGGTTCGCTGTACGGGGCGGTGTTCTTCGTCGCGCAATTCCTTCAGGTGGCGCAAGGGTACGGACCGCTCGGCGCGGGCCTGCGGGTCATTCCGTGGACCGGCTGCGCCTTCATCTTCGCGCCGGTCGCCGGTGCGCTGGTCAACCGCATCGGCGAACGGCCGCTGATGGTCTGCGGCTTGTTGCTGCAGGCCGTGGGCTTCGGCTGGATGCGCCAGCTGGGCGGGGTGGTGAGCATCGCGCTACTCGTGGCGGCCTTCGCCACGCCGCTTGCGCAGGCTGCCGAGATGGAGAAAGCCTGAGCGTTAGCGGCCCGACGATCTGGGGTCGGGCCTCTACAGCTCAGACCGCTTGCACATCTGTTATGCTTCTGCCACGGCAATTCGGCAACCTTGACTGGAGCGAGCGAGATGAAGTATTCGTGGGTATTCTGCATGGCGGGCGCAATGTCGCTTTCTCCGGTCTGGGCGCAAGCGCTCAAGGACCCCCGATCGGCTCCCGTTATCGAAGAGCTTGTCATCGCCAATCACATCCTGTTCACGCAAGGGATCGTCGACGGTTTCGGGCATATCAGCGCGCGCAGTCCGATCGATCCCACGCATTTCTTCATGGCCCGCAGCGTCGCGCCGTCGGAAGTCATCGCGGCCGACATCATGGAGTTCGACAGCAAGGGCAACGTGGTCGGCGCGGATACCCGCCAGGCCTACGCCGAGCGCTTCATCCACAGCGAGATTTATAAAAAGCGGCCCGATGCGATGGCGGTCGTGCATGCCCACGCCCCTTCCGTGATCCCGTTTAGCGTGACCAACGTCCGGCTCATGCCGCTTTACCACATGAGCGGTTTTCTGGGGATGGGCGCGCCGGTGTTCGATATCCGAGACGGTGTGTCCGGCAATCCCGACACCGATTTATTGATCAAGAGCCCGGAGCTGGGCGCAAAGCTCGCCGAAAAGCTCGGCAACGCCAGCGTCGTGCTGATGCGCGGACATGGCTTTACGGCGGTAGGCGCTTCGGTGCCGGTGGCGGTTTTCCGCTCGGTTTATACGGACCAGAACGCCAGAATCGAAACCGAGGCCTTGCGGCTCGGCACCCCCCAATTCCTCACCGCCGGCGAGGCCGCGATGACACAGGAAACCATGCAGCGATTGAGCGTGCGATCGTGGGACATGTGGAAAAAACAGGCCGGCGCGATCAAATAAGTTCTACGCGAGGCCCTTGCGCATGCGGAAAAAACCGTTCATGGTCAGGCGGCCGCGCGCGGGATCGGCGTCGAGCAGTTCCGGCGCCGTGATGTGACCGGAGTGGAACACGGTGCCGTTGTAGAAGATCGCACGGTTCCATGCCGCCGGCACGTGCAGCACCTGCTCGAACCAGCTGTTCGACGCGGTCGGGTAGGCCGGTTCCTCGCCCAGCATCCGGTTGAAGGAGCGGTCGTCCATGTCGCGCGCCAGCCGCAGCATCGCGGCGATCTCCTCCATCGGCCGGCGCGGCACATAAAAGCTCGTGCCGCCCAGCCGGCTATCCTCGAACAGGTAGGCGACCATCGCGCCCGCGCCTTCGGACGGCGCCAGCGCGAACGCGTCGCGGTGGCACAGGCGCTGCAAGGGCTTGAGCTGGTCGGGGCTGCTGGCGACCAGCGAGAGCCGGCTGACCACGGCCAGCGTGCGCCGTCCGCCCAGCGAGCGCCGGACGTGATGGTTGAAGAACTGCTCGAGCTGCATCGAGACGTCCGCCGGCAGCGCCAGTTCCGGCCCCGGGTAGTAGGTGTTCGGCGCCTGGGCGAACTGCGCGCGCTGCGCCACCGCGTGCGCCGCCATGGCATGCGGGTCGCGCAGGAAGTCGTCGACCACCACGCAGGTTTCGCCGCTGCAGATGGGAAGGTGGCGAATTTCGGGACGGGGATTGAACATCAGGCGCTTTCGGCCGCCACGTCGCCATCGGCCAGCACGCGGTCGCGCCCGGCGCGCTTGGCCGCGTACAGCGCCTTGTCCGCCGCGTCGATCAAGGTGGCCGCATCGCGCAGCCGCTCCTGGTCGAAGCTCGCCACGCCGATGCTGAGCGTGACGTGCGGCCGTGCGGCGGCCGGCGCATGGGCCAGCGCGAGCGCGGCCACCTGCGCGCGGATGGCGTTGGCGAGCACGCGCGCCGGCCCCGACGCGGTGTCGGGCAGGATGGCGGCAAACTCCTCGCCGCCGTAGCGCGCGCCGACGTCGGCCGGGCGCTTGAGCATGCCGGCCAGCGTGTGCGCCACGGTCGACAGGCAGCTGTCGCCCTGCTGGTGGCCGAAGTGGTCGTTGTAGGCCTTGAACGAATCGATATCCATCATCAGCAGCGACAGCTCGCCGCCCAGGCGCTGCGCGCGGCGCAGTTCGCGCGTGAGGGCGACGTCGAAATAGCGCCGGTTCGCGATCCCGGTCAGGCCGTCGACGTAGGAACGGGCACGCAGCGACTCGGCATGGTCGAGCAGCTGGCGCTCGCGGTCGGCGGTCCCGCTGACGTCGCGGATTTCGATCAGGCAGAAACGCTCCCTGCCTTCGCTGAACGGGGTGACGCACACCGCGTGCTCGATGCGCGGGCCGTCGAAGCTGCCCGCCTGGCGCAGCGGGAACGGCGCCCGGCTTTGCGCGTGCGGGACATTGGTCGTCAGGTCGTCGGCCAGCGCGGCCAGCACCGCCGATTCCACGCGCGAGCCGCGCAGCTCGGGGAACACGTCGAACAGGGAGCGCTCGCGCACGCGCGCCGCAGCCTGGCCCGAGCGCGGCACCATCCAGCTGTTCCACAGGACGATCTGCTGGTCCGCATCGAGCACGATGATGCCGCTGTTGACGAGATGGACGGCGCGCGCGGCAAGCTCGCCCGCAGGTTCGGGTTTGGCGATGGTCACAGGTCGGTTCAAGGTCGAGGAAATACGATGGATCATACTGGAATTTCAGGCTACGGCCGAGATTACCGCTGAGCTGCTTCCATCGATCGGGTGCCGCCCGCGCGTGTGCGGATCGGCGCACGCATGGATGGCTCTGTTAGTCAGCGCACGGTCCCCATCGCCCCAACGTTATATTTTTTGTATTCGGCGCCGACACATTTCGGCGGCCGCTTGCGTGCGCGCATTGCGCACGGGCAGGACAGCGTTTCGTTTCAGGGGGAATCGGGGAAGCATGCAGTAGCCAAACAAGTTTCGCTCCACACAGGCACAGATTTTTACAAGGACAGATCATGGATAACCAAAAACCGAACGAGGGAAGCGCGCGCGACCTGGGCCGTGAAGGCGCGGGCAGCAGCATGGGCAAGGACCTGCCCGGCAGCCGCAGCGGCGGGCCAGGCAACACCGGCGCGGCCGGCGCTAGCGGCGGGATGGCCGGCGGCATCGCCGACAACCTGTCGAAGAGCGCCGCCGACGTCCACAAGACCATCGACAAGGCCGCCGACGCCGCCCAGCCGATGGTCGATCGCCTCGCCAGCACCGCGCACACCAGCGTGGACAAGATGTCCGGCGCGCTGAGCGACGCCTCGCGCAGCATGGACGAGAAATCGCGCCAGCTGACCGAAGCCTACCGCCACTTCGCCGACACCGGCCGCGACTATGTGCGCAGCAGCCCCGCCACCTCGGTGCTGGTGGCGCTGGGCGCGGGTTACGTGCTGGCCAAGCTGCTCGCGCGCCGCGCCTGAGCGCGGCGTTTCACGTATCGACACCGGCGGGCTGCGGCCCGGCCGGAGGTGCCTGCACGTCAAAACAATAAGAACAAAGGTCATCTCGATCGACGGGAGCGTGCCTGTCTTGTATCTCTATTTGTTTGAGGTGTTTAATGGTTAATCGAAAGAAAAATGCCCAGTCCGTGGACGGGGCCGGTTCCGTCCTCAGCACCATGTCCGGCCCGTCCGGCGCGCGGCCGCCGGCCAGCCTCGGCAGCAAGAACGCCGTGACCGAGCAGTTGCTGCCCAAGGTGCTCGGCAACCAGCAGTTGGCCGCCGACATGCCGTTCAATCCGACCAAGCCGGGCGAATACGGCGAGGCGGCGCGCGCACCGCAGGCCGGCGCCACGCGCGCGCCCGCCACGCCGGCCGCCACCGCCAGCACCAACACCGAAGGCGTCGCCTCGGCCAAGGTGGGTGAGGGCGTGCCGCCGCTCGGCGCCAACCCGACCGTTGCGCCGCTCGACCGGGTGCGGGTCGACGCCAGCGGCCAGCCCTTGACCACCAACCAGGGCGTGCCGGTGGCCGACAACCAGAATTCGCTGAAGGTCGGCCTGCGTGGCCCGACCGCGATGGAAGACTTCATCCTGCGCGAAAAGATCACCCACTTCGACCACGAGCGCATCCCCGAACGGGTGGTGCACGCGCGCGGCTCGGCGGCGCACGGCTACTTCGAGTCCTACCAGGATTTCAGCGAGCTCACGCGCGCCGCGCCGTTCCGCCAGGCCGGCAAGCGCACCCCGACCTTCGTGCGCTTCTCGACCGTGGCCGGCGAACGCGGCTCGTCCGACACGGTGCGCGACGTGCGCGGCTTCGCCGTCAAGTTCTATACCGACGAGGGCAACTGGGACCTGGTCGGCAACAACATCCCGGTGTTCTTCATCCAGGACGCGATGAAGTTCCCCGACCTGATCCACGCGGTCAAGCCGGAGCCGCACCACGCCATGCCGCAGGCGTCCAGCGCGCACGACACCTTCTGGGACTTCGTCTCCTTGATGCCCGAGTCGACCCACATGCTGCTGTGGCAGATGTCGGACCGCGCGATTCCGCGCAGCTACCGCACGATGCCGGGCTTCGGCGTGCACACCTTCCGCCTGGTCAATGCCGAGGGTGTCTCGCGCTTCTGCAAATTCCACTGGACCCCGCTGCAAGGCACCCATTCGCTGGTGTGGGACGAAGCGGCCAGGCTGATCGGCGCCGATCCCGACTACCACCGGCGCGACCTGTGGGAAGCGATCGAGTCCGGCCACTTCCCCGAGTGGGAACTGAGCCTGCAAGTGTTCACCGAGGAGCAGGCCGCCGGCTTCGGCTTCGACGTGCTCGATCCGACCAAGATCGTGCCGGAAGAGCTGGTGCCGCTGCTCCCGGTCGGCAAGATGGTATTGAACCGCAATCCCGACAATTTCTTCGCCGAGACCGAGCAGGTGGCGTTCTGCACCGCCCACATCGTGCCCGGCATCGACTTCAGCAACGACCCGCTGCTGCAAGGACGCATCCATTCCTACGTGGACACCCAGATCAGCCGGCTGGGCGGGCCGAACTTCCACGAGATCCCGATCAACTCGCCGGTCGTGCAGGTGCAGAACAACCAGCGCGAGGGGATGCACCGCCAGGCCATCCATCGCGGGCGCGCCAATTACGAGCCGAACTCGCTGGGCGGCGGCTGTCCGTTCCAGGCCGGCATGCGCGGCTTCACCAGCTTCCCCGAGGCGGTGGCGGACGACAAGGTGCGCGGCAAGCCCGAGCTGTTCGCCGACCACTATTCGCAGGCGCGGCTGTTCTGGAACAGCCAGAGCCCGGCCGAGCAGGCGCATATCGCGGCGGCCTTCCGCTTCGAGCTGACCCGGGTGCAGACGCCGGCGGTGCGCGCGCGGGTGGTGGCCTCGCTGGCGAACGTGCATCCGGTGCTGGCCGGCGCGGTGGCGGCCGGGATCGGCATCGACGTGCCGGCCGCGCTGCCGCTGGCGACCAGCTTGCCGCTGCCCGAGTACGAGCCGTCGCCGGCCCTGTCGCTGCTGAGCAGGCCGGGCGCGACCGGGATCCGCACGCGCCGCGTCGCGCTGCTGGTGGCGCCGGGTGTGGACGGGGTGCTGGTGCGCTCGATCTACGGCTCGCTGCTGGCCGACGGCGCGGTGCCGCGCCTGGTGGGCAGCGTGCTGGGCCAGGTCAAGTCGATCGACGACAGCATGCTCGACGTCGAGATCACGCTGGAGGCCGGCCCCTCGGTGCTGTACGACGCGGTGGTGGTGCCGGATGGCGACGAGGCGGTCCGGATACTGAGCAAGGACGCGCACGCGCTCGACTTCGTGCGCGAGCAGCACCGGCATTGCAAGCCGATCCTGGTGGTGGGGACCGGCGCAGCGCTGTTGCAGGAGGCCGGCGTGCCGCCACGTTTGCCGGACGGTTCGCCCGATGCGGCGCTGGTGGGTACCGAAGCGGACTCGGTGCCGCAGGCGCTGGTGGCGTTCAAGGCGGCCCTCGCCGGCCACCGCTCCTTCGCGCGCGAGACCGATCCGCCGATGGCGTAAGCGCCGTCGGGTTACTTCATCGCTACGGGCTCGCGCTCGGGAACCGGCTTCGACGCTGGCTCGACATGCTGATGCCGCCGCAGCCTGCCCGCCACGCGCTTGAACAGGTGCTCCAGGTCGTCGATGTAGGTGAACACCGCCGGCACCACCAGCAAACTCAATAGCGTCGAAGTGATCAAGCCGCCGATCACCGCAATCGCCATCGGCGAGCGGAAGCTCGGGTCCGCACCCCAACCCAGGGCCAGCGGCATCATGCCCGCCCCCATCGCGATGGTGGTCATGATGATCGGCCGGCTGCGCTTGTGGCAGGCGTCGACCAGCGCATCGAAGCGATTCATGCCCTGCTGCCGCGCCAGGATCGCATAATCGACCAGCAGGATCGAGTTCTTGGTCACGATCCCCATCAGCATGATCAGGCCGATCATCGACGGCATCGACAGCGCCCGGCCGGTCATGAGCAGCGCCACGAACGCGCCGCCGATCGACAGCGGCAGCGCGGCCAGGATCGTCATCGGTTGCATGAAGTCCTTGAACAGCAACACCAGCACGCCGTAAATGCACAGCACCCCGATCGCCATCGCGACGCCGAAGCTGGCGAACAGCGCCGCCATCTCCTGCGCGTCGCCCAGTTCGGCGATCTTGACCGACGGCGGCAGGCTGGTCATCGACGGCAGCGCGCGCGCCTCGGTATTCACCTCGCCCAGCGAGCGTCCGGACAGCTCGACTTCGAGCGTCACGTTGCGGCTGCGGTTCAGGCGGTCGATCTGGGCCGGACCGCTTTCCATCGTGATGCTGGCCACGTTCCCCAGCAGGACCGGGCCGTTCTTGCCCGGCACCGTCAACCGCTCGATGGCCGACAGGTCGGCCCGCACCGCGTCCGGCAGCTTGACCCGGATCGGCACCTGGCGCTCCGACAGGTTCATCTTGGTCAGCGCGACGTCGTAGTCGCCGGCGGTGGCCACGCGCACCGTCTCGCCGATCGACGCCGCGGTCACGCCCAGGTCGGCGGCCTTGGCGAAATCGGGCCGTACGATGATCTCGGGCCGCACCAGCGAGGCGCTCGAGCTGACGTTGCCGATGCCCTTCAGCGTGCGCAGTTCGCGCTCCACCTTGCGCGCCGAATCGGTCAGCGCGACCGGGTCGTCGCTGCGCAGCACCAGCTGCATCTTGACCCCGGTGTCGGGCGGGCCGACGTTGAATTTGGCGCCGGGGATCTGGTCCAGCTGCGCGCGAATCCGCGTCTCGATCGCATCCAGCGATTCCTTGCGGTCGTTGCGGTGCACCGTGGTCAGGGTCAGGATCGCGCGCCGCGCTTCGGCCGCCGCGCCTGGCGCGAACGTGTCGCCGCTGGTGCCGCCGCCGATCGAA